>NZ_CP178182.1:0-78813 GCF_047041125.1 Gordonia sp. LUNF6 | reverse complement strand
TGCATGCTCCTTCTCTAGTGGGTCTAGCCGGTCGCTTACGCTCCGTCGACGCCCATCACGGCTCGGACGAAGTCGTCGTCCATACGGTCACAGGGCATAGCTGCCGTCCGGGGGTTGTGAGCGTCGGGACTGCATCCCTCGAACGGACCTTCCGGATTCGTCAACGCGTTCATGTGGGGATCGAGATGGTCGCGCCACCACACGCTCATCCCGAGGGTCGGATCAAGGCGCAGCGATTCATAGGCCCGCCACACTGCTTCGAGTCGTGACACTGCTTCGGCGTGTTCGAACCACCTCCGACACCACAGGCGACTCTTGCCGGCGAACTCCCATTTGCGGGCGTACAACAGCGACAGGTGGTCTTCCACGAACTCATAGACCGAAGAAAATTCGGGCTCCGGCTCAGCTTCGGCGGCAGCTGCGCCGCTCGGCTCGTCGTCCTCGAGTTCTTCATCGCCAAACAGGTCGTCGTCCATCTCACTGTCCCTTCGGGGCGTATTCGTTGAGCGATTGCCGAATGATCCGCGAGGTCGATTTGCCTTGACGGGGCCCCCAGATGTCGAGGTGCATGTCCTCCCACGACCCCAGCAGTCGTCCCTTGCCAACCAGTTCCTTGCCGATCGGAACACCTTCGACGGTGGTTAACGGTGCAGGTGCAACTGACGAATCGATACCGAGACTCCGCGCCTTCTTCGCTAGGTCGTCGTCCATTTCACTGTCCCTTCGGGGCGTATTCGTTGAGCGATTGCCGAATCAGGTCGGCGTATGGCTTGGCCATCCACGGCACAGTCTCAGCGACCGTGGGACGGTTACCGGCAGACAGAACGAGCGCGCGGCCGCGCGGCCATGCCTGTAGATCAGCAACGGTGAAGATCTTCTTCTCGTCGGTGCTTCGCGACGATGACTTCCCAGTGCGAGCATCAGACACGCTCAATCGCACGCGTGTGAAATCGCCGCACAGTTCGGAGAGGCTGGCCAGGTATTCCTTCTCGCGCACGTTGCCGCCGTAGACGTACACGTTCGATGAGGATTCGAGCAGCTTCATGTTGCGTTCGCCGAACACTCCGACGCCCTGCGACCAGGACTGCAGGATCGTCATGATGATGATTCCGCGGGAACCGAAGTGACTGTAGAGCTTGGGCAGATCCGGCCACCGCACGACGTTGGCGGCTTCATCGAGCGGGCACAGCATCGGGACCGGAAGCCGCCCACCCGGCGATGCGGTCGCGATCTTTTCGGCCGTGCGGGTGGCCGCCACAGTCAACGCCGCGACCAGCGGCCCCGTCGACCCGACGCCTTCCTTCGACAGGCAGTACAGTGTCTCGCCGTTGCGGATGTACGCTTCCAGGTCCAGGTGCGGGCGCTCAGTGTCACCTCGAGTGATCCATTCCTGCACGGACCGGTTGCGCAGGCACTTGGCCATCTTCACGCTGGTTCCGAAAATGCCGGCCTTCTGTTTCTCCGGCAGGCCCAAACGGGCGTTGAGCGCACGCGCGATCATCGGGTAGCCGTGCTCACGGAGAATTTCGACAGCATGATGGCAGGAATTCTCGTCGACGAGGCGTTCGTAGACCGTGGTGATCGGCTCGCCGGCCAACGCCGAAGCGAGGATCAGATTAGCCAGCAGATCTTCTCCCTCGGGGTCGAAGTAGGGATCCTTTTTGGCTTCTAGCCCGTCGTCACCGACTGAGAACAGCTGGGCCAACTCCTCGGCCTGCGTTTCGTCCTCAACGTAGGACAACGGGTTCCACCACCACCACGCTGGCTCATTGGCGACCTGCTGCGGGTCGAAGACCCACACCTGCCGGGTTGGGTTGCCGTCCTCGTCGCGGAACTCGCGGACAAGCCGAGTGTGGTCGAGATTGCCCCGCTTGTTTTCGGTGGTCAGCACAGCTCCGGGCGCCTCACAGATCGCTGGAATGATCCGCGAGGTCGATTTGCCTTGACGGGGCCCCCAGATGTCGAGGTGCATGTCCTCCCACGACCCCAGCAGTCGTCCCTTGCCAACCAGTTCCTTGCCGATCGGAACACCTTCGACGGTGGTGAACGGTGCAGGTGCAACTGACGAATCGATACCGAGACTCCGCGCCTTCTCCGCTACAGCCCGCTCGCGGATGGACGCGATCTCCTTGCCTGAACCGAGGTGCTGCTGCGCCGAGTCCACGCGAGTCCGGTGTGGCTTACGGCCGCTCCATACGTACAGACCGGTCCCTACCACCGCCCCGATGACGGCCACGATCACCACGGCCCACACCGTCGCGGCCGTCGGCCACGCGAGTTTGCCGCTCGCTACCATGATCACCGCGGCGAACGGGTTGCCGGGGATCTGCTGACCGCCGGCGAGCGTCAACGAGCCCCAGACGATCAACGCCGCCGCGACGATCACGCCAAGCCCAACGAGCATGAGCACGGTCTCACTGTTCCGCGACGGATTCTTCGTCTGTCCAGGATTAGCTACGGGCATTGCATTCCCCCATCGTTACGGAGTCCGGACAACTACTGCGCCGCACCGTCGCTGTCCTCGATCAGGTCGCCCAGCGAGACTTCTCGCCAGCCCCGGAAACCGGGAGCGCGGCACAGTTCCAAAGCCGGATTGCCGTTCGGGTCGTCGACGATATCGACAGTCACCCACACCTTGTGTTTGAGCATGTCTCGCATCAGCGCGGTGCGTGTCACGACATGGTTGGTGACCGACAACCGCAGATGCACGATGTCGAGTCCGGCGAACTCACGGGCTTTGCCCGCCAGATACACGGCCTTCCTCGCAGCGGACTCGTCTGCATGATCCTGATCTGCGACCTGATCGTTCTCGTGGAAGGTTCCGTACCAGGGGTCTTCTTCCTCTGCCCGGCACACCGCGTACGAATCGACCTCGACGTCACCGGCGCAGAAGAGGGTGATCGTCGGAGCCGTCTCGCCGGCAGCTTCCAGTTCGACCAACCGGGCTGCGAGGGTGTCCTTCCTGATCTGGTCGTAATCGATGCGCAGCTGCTTGCGGAGTTCGGTCTTGAACTTCGGAAACAGGAGCTTGGTCGCCAGGTTCTTCTCCTTGGCGAAGCTGTACAGCTCGGAGTGGCTGCCCATCGAGGCGAGGGCGTCTGCATGGTCACGTACCACGGCTGCCGCGGTATCCCAGTCCTGCGCTGTCGTGCTTGTCATGATTGTTCCTTCCATCGAGGGTTTGGTGAGGTGAAGCGAGTTCTCAGGGCCGCAGGGTGGGACGTACCGACGGCGCGAGACTGATGATCGCCAGGCCCGGTGCTCCAATGGTCAACGCGCTCACGAGCCACGTCGACCACGAGTGTTCGGAGGCGACAGCCACGACCCACACCGCCGTCAGCAGAAGCGCCGTAAGACGGAAGAACCGCAGTCCGTCGGCAACGAAAACGCTCAGCGCCAGCGCGCATGCGGCGGCGGCCGCGGCCGCCGCACCGGCGAGAACCGCCGCCGTTGCAGGGTCGGGAATGCGCGGTGCCCCTGCCCGTGCCCAGGTTTCTGCGGGCAGGTTCGTGCGCAGCGCCATCAGCAGCCAGCAAACGACCGCTGCAGTCAGCGCTCCGACGATCACAGTCGCCACGCCGCCGAAGATCATCCGACTCACCTGCACCTCCGACTCACCGCCACCATCGGTGCTGATCCTTGCTGGCCCCGGCACCCTGGCCGGTTCGGCGTTGTCGTCCATGAACGGGACCTCAACGCCGTACAGATTGCGGCCGCTGCGGTCGATGCCGTGCCGGTCGAACCCGTCCACGTCGTAGCCGTTACGGTCCCACCCGGCAGCATCGAAGCCGCGGCGGTCATAGCCGTTCGCGTCGTAGCCGTTCCGGTCATACCCGGCGGAATCCAAGCCGTGCCGGTCGTACCCGGCAGCGTCGTAGCCGTTTCGGTCGTAGCCCCGCGCATCGAAACCCGAGGCGTCGTAGCCGTATGGGTCGTAGCCGTTTCGGTCGTAGCCGGCCGCGCTGAAGCCGCGAGTGTCGTAGTCAGTCACTGGAACACCCCATCTGTCAGTGGTTGGGAGTCGACGATCTGGATTCGCCAGACTCGCCAGCAGTTGTCCTCATCGAGAGCGAGATCGACGTCGTAGGTCATCAGCGAGTACGAGTCGACGGATCCGTCTGCGCGCTGGATCTGTTGCAGAACAGCCGCCTGACGCTTCGTCGTTCGGCTCCCCGGCTCGTCCACTGCCGGGACAACCTTCACCGTGGCGGTCACGATCGCTTTTTCCGCTCGCCACTGTGCCCACTGACGCATCGGCCGCATCTGGTCGGTCCCGGTACTACTGCGAGTAGCGGCCTGAGCCATTTCGCCGCTGAGCCACGGCAGCGCAGTTCTCATCGCGACGCCGGAATCGGCCTGTCTCGCCGGCTCCCAGCTGTAGATCCTCGACAATGCCTCCTGTACTGAATCGTCCGGAGGGGCACCCGCGACGGGGCCTTGCCCGTCCGGATGCTGATGGCCCGCATCCCCCGGTCCGTCAACGGCGTCGTCCCCGCCGCCGCATGCCGCCACCACGATGGCCAGCATCACGGCCAGGAGCAGTGCCGAGGCCCGCCTCGCTGTGGCCGTCATCGGTCCCGTCCTCCCCAGCCAGCTGCCGCGACGGCCCGCATGACCGCAATCGCCAGCACCTCGAAGGCGAGCGTGGTCGCGACAGAGATCCCGATGACCAGGCCGCCCGAGACACCGAGAACCGACAGAAGCAGAGACACCGAGTAGAACGCCATCGCACCCCAGACCAGGAGAACGCCCACGATCATCACGCCGCCCAACACCTTCTCGCGCCTGGTCATCGTGTCTCCATGCACTTGGTGCGGTCGATCACGATTCGCACGTGGTCGACCGCGTTGAGAGTGGCGTTACCTCGGTCCTCGATCGTCGTGCCGCGCTTGCTGCCCGCCGGCCAGTACGTGCGATTCCACATGACATACTCGCTGCGATCGTCGGCGCGCCCCCGACGGGCGATCTGGTCGCCTACCCCGCCCGGTGTCGCGCCGTCAGCAGGCACCAGCGCAGCGACCGAGCGTCCCTGCTCTACTCCACCTTCGGCTCCGTCGGTGACCGCGGTTGTCACCGAGAACCGCGTGTGAAGCGCCGCCGCGAGCTGCTCGGCCGCGGGACACCGCGCTGCTGCCGATTCCGTCGCCGGCGCTGAGCATGCAGTCACTGCGAGCAGCGTTCCCGCGAGCACCACCGCGGTCGTTGTCTTCTTCACGGATTCTCCTTTGACTAGACGACCGCAGCGTCCTCGACGCCCCGGTATTTCGGCTCGTTGCGGATGATGATTTCGGCGTATGGCCGGGTCTCGCTGAAGTGGCGCGGATACAACGACGGGAATCCGTGGCTCTCCTGCACCGCGCCGGGGCCAGCGTTGTAGGCACCGAGGTACAGGTCGCGAACGTCGTGGTTCGGACCCGATTTGGGGTCAACCTGCCCGCCCGCGATCCATCCGTCGATGTCCTTTGCCAGGTCGCACATGTAATGGCCCTGGGCCATGATCGCGTCGCCCAGGCTGTAGACATCGACCCGACCGTCGCCGTCGTAGTCCTTGCCGTAAGTCGCCCAGGTGTCAGGGATGAACTGTCCAGGCCCCTGAGCCTGATCGGGGCTCTGCACATGCTGCTGGAACCCGCCGGTCTCCTGGTGACCCTGACTGGCCAGGAGGGAGGCGCTGATCTGCGGGCAGATCCGGCCAGCCTTGTTGTACCAGCGCGCCCAATCCGCGGGCACTGAGCCGGCCTTGACATTCACCATTCGTCCGTTGCCACTCACATCGGACGGACATTCCTCGCTGTCCGACCCAGCACCGCCGGCACCCCTGTCTTTGATCGTTCCCAGGTCCTCGCCGTTGTAGAGCGGCGACGGCAGCAGAGTTACGTGCACGTGGTCGAAGTGATTCTGGGTCCAGTCGCCGCGGTCCTCCATGACGTTCCCGGGCCCCTGCGCGGGCTGGTAATACTGCCGCCAAATCGTGTAGTCGACGTGGAAGACGGCCTTGTTGTCCATCACGTACTTCTGGATGCGATTGCCGAGCTCAACGCCCTTCTGATCGCGGCCAGAGTTCGGGATCATGATGTCGGCGGCGCGTCCGTCAGGGTGGTCGGAGAATCCACCACCATCGGCCCGCCAGCCGCCGATCGTCTGCAGCTCAGGGAATCGCTTGGCCACCGCCCGCGCCAGGCGGACGGTGTTGGTCTGCCAGTGGGCCTCGGACCCGAATCGGGCGGCCATCGGCTTGGACACGTCCAGTTCGCCCTCGTTATCGGTCACTCCCGAGAGCGTCTGCACGTCCGATGGACCTCCCGGCGCAGCCGGCGCCGGGGACGTTGGCTTGGGCGGGGATCCAGTTGCGCCAGCGAAGGTTCCCGGCGGCGCAGGCTTCTTGTCGCGGACACCGGCCTGATGCGAGGTCACCGGCCAGGCATCCCAACCCTGACCACTCAGCGTGCTGTTCGCGACCTCCATCTGTTCCTGTGGGGTCGCTTTATCTGCAGTCGGTGCGAACTTGTCTCCGCCGAACGCCTTCCACGTCGACGCTGAGAACTGCAGCCCGCCGTAGTAGCCGTTGCCGGTGTTGATCGCCCAGTTCCCGCCCGACTCGTGTTGGGCGACCTTGTTCCAGTCCTCGGCCGAGACGATTTGTGAGTCCTGCCCCGCCGGCGGTGCATTGGGCGCGGAAGGCCGGGCCTGGCCTGGCTCGACAGCGTCAGCCAGCCAGGGTTTCGGGTCGATGGCCTTCTGTCCCCAGCCTCCTTCCCACACCTCGAAGTGCAGATGTGCACCGCCGGGTCCCGGGGGTGAGACCTCGCCGTTGTATCCGACCTTGGCGATCTGCTGGCCGGCGGTCACCTTCTGCCCCGGCTTGACCATGAGGTCCTGCGGAAACATGTGGCCATAGACGGTGTCGACACGCTTGCCGCCGATGTTGTGGCGCAGCACTATCCACTGGCCGAAGCCGGTCGCCTCTCCCGCCTTGTCCACAACGCCGTCGTAGGCGGCATACATGGGAGTGCCGGCCTGCGAGCCCATGTCCAGACCCTGGTGCATCACGCCGTCGCGAGGTCCGAACCCGCTGGTGTACTGAAAGGTTCCCTTCTTCATCGGGATCACCTTCTGCCCGGGCGACAGTGACGAGCTGCTGCTCGACGACGAGTCCGCCGGCGCACAGTCATCCGTGTCATCGCTGCCGACGAAGGCGATCAGTGCAAGGAGCGGGATCGCCACGGCGGCGACCAGAAATAGGGACAAGGACTTCGCAGCGTCGGTCATGATCGCCTCTGCTGCTCTTTCAGCGCGGCGAGTAGACCACTGTTGGCGGTCTTCATCGCTTCGATGTCGGCGTAGAGCTTCGCGACAACCTCACTGTCCGCGCTCGTGCGGAGTTCGTCGAGCTTCCCGGACGCCCGCGCCCAGTTCTTCACCGTGTTCGTGTGGACTTCCAAGCTCATCGCGACCTTTGTGCACGCAGCGGTCAGCGACAGTCCCCGCTCGATTGCCGTCAGCACGGCCTGCACCGCTGTGTCGCGAATGTCGTCGGTGATCCAGCCGTAGTCTCGCCTGTTCATCGATGTCATGACGCCTTCTTCAGCACGCCGTCGAAGCGGGCGTTCGTGTTGTGGACACCGCCCTCGGCTTCGGCAGGGGTGAAGATCATGCGGAACGGGATTCCTGCGCGATCGTCGGTGCCGAGTTTGGCGACGAATACGCCCTGGCCGTGCGGTCTCGGACGTTCCACAGAGGTCGACCCGGACTTGCTCGCGGCAGTGAGCTGTCGCCTCATCTCAGCCAGCGCATCCTCGGATGGAGGCGGCGTCGATGCCGCCGAGGTGATCAGCGCACGCTCCTGTGCGTTGAACGCGGTCACCTGCGAGAGTCGTTCGATCTCCTCCGGGCCGACCGGCCCGATGAACTTGATCTGTGCCTTCTCCAAGAACCCGATGGCCTTCGCGGCATCGGCCTGAGATTCGAAGGCAGACAGGTCATTGACCGAGTGCGTGACCATGATCAGCGATACCGCATCGGAACGGTTCAACCGGACCAGCGCGTCGACTCGATCGACGATGCCTGCGCCCGAGCCGATCACCTGCCATAGCTCGTCGATGATCACCTGAAAGGTACGCCGCGGACCCCGCCCCGCGTCTGCTCGTACGTGCGCGGCTTCGACCGCACCGAATCCGTCTGCCCAGCAGACCAGCAGCAGTGCCGCTTTGAGCTTGCGGTCGCCCTTCGGCACGCGCGAGACGTCGATACACACGGCCGGCGACGATGGGTCGATTGGTGTCGTGGTGTGGCCGTTGAGCACCTTGCCCAGACGGCCCGAGGTCAGGGCTCGCAGCGATCGGCACAGCTCTGCCGCCGAAGCTCGGTATTCCTCGGCTGTGCGGGCAGCGGTGTCCTCCCAGAGTTCGGCGTTACCGTCACGGATCAACCGGTACAAGTCCTCCAGGATCGGCGGCCGCTGGCCGGTGAATCCCTGACCGCCGTCGTGAATGGGGCGGTAGAGCTGTTCCAGCGCAGACCCGAGCAGTGTTTCCTCGAAGTCTCGGATCGCAGTGCCTCGGTTAATCTCAACCAGGCCCGCCACAGTGGAGACTTGTCGTGAGCGCAGATCTTCCTCAACCCGGCGGGTCATGTCGGCGATGGACTGCGGCGACCACGGCGTCGAATCCCTGATTTCTGCGAGCACGGTGCCGAGAGCGCCAACATCGAGCGGGTTGATCGTCTGGTCGCCGTATCCGCCAGTGATGATCTGACCGTCAACCATCTTGGTCAGCTCTGCGAAGTCAGGCTTCACGTCACCGAGGAATAGTGAGGTGTGGCCTTGGGCGATGTTTCCCAGTGCCATGCGGCGAACCAGAGACGACTTACCGAAACCGTTCAACGCGAGCACGAACGCGATCGGGGCAGTGATCAGACCAGAGAGGAACCACGTCAGCGGGTCACAGCCGAAGTCCTGCCCTGTATACAGGTGACTGCCCAAAGGTGTGCCGAGCATCGGGCTCGTCGCCCCGACCGAGAACGGCCAGAATCCTCCGGCGACCTGGCTGGTCGTGGCGCGCCACTCAGGAAGTCGAGGGACGACGTTCGTGCGACCACCGCCCGGCCCGGAGCTTCCGCGCGGTCCGGGCTCCCCGGCGTCGATGTCCCAGCCGCCCATCTCGCAGATCCTGCTGATCGCGCGTTTGCGGCATCGTTCCTCGGTAGCCAGGCGGCGGCGTGCCAGCCGGCCTCGCCACCCCGTGGCAGCTGCCTCGGCGCGCAGCTGCTCGTAGGCGCGCGCTGTGCGCAGTCGCACGCCCGCGACCCTGACTGTTGCGGGAACGTCGGTCTCGGCGATCTCGACCTGTGTGGGTGTGTCACTCTGAGGTGCCGCGTGCCGCGGAATTGTCATCGTCATGCCGTCACCCGCCTGTTCACGCTGGCGTACTCCGGCAACAGAACCCCGAGTCCGAGCGCCCCGGCGAAGGTCGCGTCCTGTCCGCCCCAGCAGCGCTGCACAGTGAGTCGGGACGCCGATGCCAGGCCTTCCAGTTCCGCAGCCAATGTCGGCATCTCCGCTGACGCCTCGGCGGTGAGCGTGATCAGAACACCGAAGCGGGTCACGCCAGCACCGCGCGCCTGTTCCTGCCGAGCGGCCATCGTGTTGTCCACTCGCAG
This sequence comes from Gordonia sp. LUNF6, assembly GCF_047041125.1. Taxonomy (NCBI): domain Bacteria; kingdom Bacillati; phylum Actinomycetota; class Actinomycetes; order Mycobacteriales; family Gordoniaceae; genus Gordonia; species Gordonia sp. LUNF6. Next base: position 69,156 of record NZ_CP178182.1, on the reverse strand, counting down.
GGACGCCGCTGCCGACCCGACGCCCTTCTTCGACTGTTCGGCGGCCAGCGCGTTCTTGAAGTCGTCGTCGACCATCTTCACCGCATCGGCAACACCGTGGATGCGGTAGATGATCGCCACCCTCTTGCGCCCGAGGTCGGCTCGGGGCGCCAGCAGTGGGAGCAGCGTGTCATGTGCGACAGTGCCTGCCGGCGCGGCTTCCATCTCCCACGTCACCGACTGAAATCCGTTGTGCACGAACCGGCCCCACTCAGCCTTGCAGCCGGCCGGTCCGATCTGGTCCCACTGCAACTGGTCGAGGGAGCCCGAACCGGCCATCGTTTCCAACTCCGCCGCGAGCTCCGGCCGGTAGGCGCGAGCGGCGACCATGCTCAGGTCTCCAGCGGTCAGCGGTCGTGCCGAGAGCCCGGCGGCCACGGCCTGATTGATGATTGTCGACAGGAGTCGGCCGATGGCCGCTCCCTGGTCGGCGACCTCGGCCGAGTCCGCAGTTCGTTGCTGCGTGAACGTCAGCTGAATGCGGACCTCGTTGCGGACCTTCGCTGAGGCCCGGTGCGTCACGGTTTCGACCATCACGCGCTGTGCGAACGCCGGCGCGTCGCGGTCGACAAGGCGCCGTACCTCGGCGTCGACACGGTGCCCGTTGTCAGGGACGGTCTCGACAATCACTGCCGCTCCGGCCATTCCCTTGATGGTGCCCAGATGCGACAGAAACCGGTCCCAGCCGCGGACCCAGTCGTTGATCTGATGCTGTTCCACGCGTTCTTGGCCCTGCGGCTGACCGGAGAGCACCACGGTGAAGTGGTTCTTCGCTCGCGAGTGAATCAGCCCGAATCGGCCCCCGCGACCGAGTTCGTATTCGTACAGCCGGGTATCGCCCTGTATCCCGGGCATGCGCGCAGATCCAGGGACTACGCCGAATACGCCGCCTCGGTACACGTTCTCGCCGCGGCGAGCGCCTTTCCAGAATTGAAGTCGCATGGCAATCAGTTCCAATCCCGACCGTCCGTGCCGCCGGTACGCCAGCGGCACAAACACGGCCGTGCCAATGAGGAAGAAGATGAGGATGAGAATCAGCGAGTGCGTGAACATGTAGAACAGCACTGTCACGACGATCCACGCGCCGGCGAATATCGTTTCGCCCCAGGTCCGGCCGAACAGACCGCTCGTGCGTGGTTGTTCCCATCGGCCGTAGAGAATCACTTGGTTGGTAGAGGTCATCGGAGGTTGTCTCCCATTCCTGCGTCCTGGCCAGGTTCGGATTCGAAGAAGGATTCGGAAGCCAGCGCGAGTGCACTGCCGGCCATCGCGAGCTGTTTGCCGGTGCCACCACTGAGACCTGAGCCGTCGCCGCCGCTGCTGCTGCTGTCTGGCGCCGGAGGCACGAGAGCTGATCCGCCGCCGGTCCCGCCGCCCGGCTGGGAGCCTCTTCCTCCTCCCCCGCTGTCGCCGGAGGGACCACCACCGCCCGACGGACCCATCCCGGTCCCGCCAGAGAGTCCCCCTCCGCCCGACGGGCCGCCGCCTCCGCCGGCGCCGGCGATCGATGCGGTCGAGGTGGCACCTCCTCCCGCAGCCGCGCCGGCTGACGAGCCACCACTGGCGAGCATCGTGCTGCCCGCGACCGCCGCACCCATCAAAGCCCCGACGGCGGCCGCGCCTGAGCCCCCAGACATCGCGGCTCCGCCGGAGACGAGCTTCATCAGGATCGGGAGGACTGCTGCGGACAGCGACAGCAAAATCATCCCCATGATGATCTGCTGAGAGTCTTTCGAATCGCTGCCGGCCATCCAGAAGGCGACCCAGTACACCGCCGCCGCGACGGGCTTCCACAGAAGGAGCGCGACGGTCCACATCATGACTTTCGAGAACGCCTGTTTGCCGGTGTTCGTCCCGCCGAACGCGCCGATTACCGGCACCAGCGACACGACAACGGCGAGCATCGCCTGCCGAGCCACCAGGAGTATGCCCTGCAGCAGAGCACCGAGGATCCCGATCACGGCCAGAACGAAGACCAACCCTGCTGACTGCATCGTTACCAACGAGGTTTTCATCAGGTTCGTCACCATCGACCCGGCGTTCTGACCGTTCGTGGCCTGGTTCAGCATCCACTTAGACAGCTCGTCGCTCGCTACCGTGAGTGAAAGCAGCACTGCACCGAATGTCCACGCGCCGAATACCGCCTTGGCCATCGACTTCACGGATTCTTCGGCCTCGGTGACCGCGGCCTGTCGTCTGGCGAGAACCAGCCGGAACCCGATCACGACCAGCGACAACACCAGACCGAAGAACTGCAGTCCGATGGTTGCGGATTGGATCTTCTGGACTATCGAGTAGTCCTGATACTTCGGGGTGGGGATCTTGATGAACCAGGTCATCGACATTTGCAGCATCCGGCCGAAGCCCTGCCACATCGACTCGGCCGCACCTTTGAACGCTCCCTTGGCGGCGTCCTTGGTGGCTTTCTTGGCCTTGCAGATGAAGTTGATCGCTCCGCAGCTGTCATCAGTGGCGCTAACAGCACCAGCTGTGTACTTAGTCATCAGCACTGCTAGTTGAGCGGTCAGCTCCTTCTTCTTCTCCTCATCCTTCTCCGTCGCGATCTGGGCCTTGAGGTCTTCGATCTGGTTCTGGAGGTCTGCCCGGGAGGGGGTCTCGTCATCTGCGCGCGCCTGGGCGCTGACCGCGTCCATGCCCAGCGCCTCTGACGAGACTGCGGGGCCAGCGGTTGTCAGGAACACCGCAGCGATGAGCGCCAGCACCACCGTCACCACGGTGCGGCGGCGTGACCGCGTCAGCGCACCCATGTGGCCCACTCCCCTCCGTCGAGGGAACCCATCGAGCCCTCCTTCTCGTCACGGGTGAGAAGAGACGGTTTGTATTTCAGGTGCCACTCACCGTCGACCCACACCGTGGAGAGGGACTGCCAGTAATAGACCGACTGCACGTCGCTCTCGTCGTCGGGGTTGACCTGCTCGTGAGGCCCGTATGCGATGTCGATCGTCGCTGCATCATTTGTCCAGTTCCCTGCTCGAATCCGGAAGGCGGCTGGCACGAGCGCTCTGTTCGCGGCGATGTCGCCGATCTCGGGATCATCGACCGTGATCGACAGAATGTCGCCGTCACGCCGCAGCGCCTGCTTATCCGACTCGGTGGCACCCTCAAGACGCTGATCGATGACCGCGTAGCGGTCGGCTTTGGTGCCGAATCGAATCCGAGAGACGATCTGCAACGCAGCGATAGTCGCTCCCTGCGGGGTGCGGCTCATTCCTCGAGGAACTCCGTCGGCGCTGATGGCGGCCGGACCGTCTGACCGGCTGAAGGGTGCAGGACTGCCGTACACGCGTTGCCACTCCAAACCCTTCGGCCGAGCGAGAGGGTTCGAATCAGATGTTGACGAGGGCTGCTCGGACTGAGGCAGTGCGACGCCGCGGCGCTCCGCCGGCACGACAACCGGACGCCCGAGGTCGTCAACGTCGCCTGACTCCGACTGTGAACTCTCCGAAGGCAGCGGCAGCCGCTCGGCTTCGGACGGCGTGGAGCTGGCGGGCCGATCGCCGGCGTCATCATTAGGAATGAACGCCAATGTCAGAATCACTACGGTCACCACCGTCGTCGCGGCAGCGATCCACACCCACGGCCGTTTCAGAAGCGGCTGGCGCTCCTCCTTGAGGTCCATCACTGGGGCTCCTCGAACAGGAGCGCCGTCGAAGGCACCGCCGAGACCGCCCGGACGACCGGCTTATCGCCCGACGCCAGCGCCAACCGCCAATCACCGGCCACCCACTGCGTAGCCGCGGTGTTCTCGGTGTAGGACCCGTCGCTGAGACGACTGTAGATCTTCACTGTCACCCGGTCCGGACTGCTGTCCGTGATCGAATATGCCTCCACCTTCGGTGCCTGGCCGGCTTTGACGGGAGCGGTGATCGACACCTGAGCTCGATCGACCGCCCACGCATCACGTTCGGTTCCGGGAGCAATGAGCTTCTGCCCGACCGTCGGCCACTGTGTGTCGTCGGCGACCGACATACGGATCGTCGCCGAAACCGCGGCCAGGACCGCCCCGGCCGGCGACCGGTCATAGCCTGTCGGCGCGACGGGGTCCGCATGCTGCGGCCCCTGCTCGCCGGTCGGGATCTGCATACCCTGAAACGATGTCCAGCCCAGGTCTGAGACAACCGTGGCAGGTGCCGCCGTGCTGGTGTCACCTCCACATGCCGTGACCAGAGCGGACACCGCAGACAGGGTTAAGACAACTGCAGCAGCGCTGCGCCGATACCGGAGGCTGAACTGGCGACGATCAGACCGACGAACACCCACGTCGGAGTATCCGGCGGCTGTGTGTCGCCCGGCTGGTGCCGGTGATAGCTCATTTCGCCGCCGATCCACATCAGACGACCAACCGCGGCAGCCATCACCATCCACAGGGCGTAACCGAGAACCTTTTCGAGCGGGTCTGTCACCTCCGGCGGCATGCCGCCCCATGCTGACAACATCGTGTGCTTCTCCCATCGTCGCCCGCTTTCAGACCAGTGCGCCGACGAGGCCACCAGCGATACCGATGACCACACAGCCGATCAGAGCTTTGGTGGCTCGCTCGGCCGACTCCGAGTCGGCAGTGCCCTGGCGCTTCTCGAAGCCGAACTTGCCGCCGATGATCACCAGCGCCGCGACAGCGCCGATCATCGCCAGCCAGCCGACCCACGACAGCAGCAGCAGGAACTTCGAAGATCCGGGCGGGGCCTGCGGGTTGACGTTGATGGTGTCTGCCAGGTTGAGGACGGTTGCGGTAATCATGCGTTTTCCTTCTGTGTCAGCGCCGACCGAACGTCGGCGAAGTAGGTGACGATGTCGAGGCCCGTCTGAGCGATGGCGCCGGGAACGGTTGCCAGGTCCGTGCCTGACCTGCGGGTGATCTGAACCGGATCGCCGGGAGTCCACATCGGCAGGTCGGCCGGCAGTGCGGAGATGAGTTCGTCGACCCAGCCGACCTGCCACCACGCGGGGACCAGCTCGGCGACGGTCGCGGCGTAGCGCCGTACGTCCTTCGGCGTCTTGCCGGGTCGTGCGGCCACCGTCACCAGACCGTGCACCTGCACCCCCGCCGGGGCCTGACCGGCATCGGCTTGCCTCAGCACCTCTGCCGCGGCGGCGATACCGGCCATGTGTTCGCGTGCCACGACGATCACATGTTGAGTGGTCGATGGGTCGCCCGGCCACTGGCCATCTGAATCCGCCGCCGGTGCCCACATCGCGGCCAGCGTTCCCGCGCCACTGCCACCGTGCGCGCCCATCAGTGCGAAGAGAGGTGGGAACTGGCGGGACACCGGCAGCGGCGTACGCCGTACGTCCCGGACGATCATTGCGCCACCGCCAGACGCCGTGGGGTCGCGTGTAGTGCGATCTGTTCGACCGCCGCTGCGGTGGCCGGCGCGAGCTGATCCCGATCCTCCGAGGACAGGGACAGTCCCGTGCCGAGGGTCGGGTCATAGTCCACCCCGACGCAGTCACGCGCAGCGACATGGAGAACATCGAGCAGCTGCTCCCGCACCACGTTCTCCCGAATCCCAGGTACTGCGGCGTTCAGGACGACCACTGCTGAGGCGAGAACGCCCCGGTCCTCCCACACCGAGAGAACCCCTCGGGCCCGGTTGATCAGATCGGGACGGATACCGATCACCAAGACAGGAACAACGCCTTCTGCGATAAGCGCCTGAACGCCCCGGATCTGCCCGACCGCAGTCGTTCCCGCATCGATCATGGGGACCAGCCCCTCGTTCTGCGCCTCTGCCAAGACCTGTGCCAGGTCCCCTATCCGGCTCGGTCGCCACAAGAACACGCCGTCGGGACGCTGCACGGTCGAGGTCGACACACCACCGAGGCGGCCCAGCATGTCACCGTCAGCGGGGGCCGCGTCAACCCATCCCGCAGGTACCGTCCGATCGGCCCAATACCCGGCTACCAGCGCCGACATCGTGGAAGCGCCTGCGCCACCAGCAGCATTGAAGAACGCCATCGGCATCGCCTCTCGGTGTCCTTCTTCGGGCTGGGGTTCAGAAATCTCGCGCATCCATTCGCTACCGGTCATGGCTGTCCACCTCCCCTTCTCTCGTCGAAGTCACCCGATCAGCGCGCATGCCGAGCGGTCTGCTTGCTCTTTGCGACCGTGGGCTCCTGCGGCCACTGCACGTTGAGGCCAGGCACGGCCTTGGACAGCTCCTCAGATGCGGCCCGCACCCCGTCATTGATCGCCCGCGACGCACCCGGCGCGACCGACTCGATGGCCCGGGTCGGAATCTGCGCCTGCTCGGCGCTCCACCCGGTCCGCGTCGCGCCCACCGTGAGATTCACATCGCCGCGGTTGTTCACGACGTAGTCCACGGCAGGCAGGCCGGCCTTCTGCGCCACGGGCGCAGGCACGTGAACCTCATACTGATTCGCATTCGGGTCAACGATCCGGACAGCCTCGGGCTCACGGTGCTTTCCCGGTCCCTGCTGCTCCCACGGCAGCTTCGGCTTCTTCGGGTCCGCACCCGGATCGCCGGCTCCGAGCCAATAGCCCAGAGCACCACCGGCCACAGCCGAGGCCGCCGCTGCGGCAGTGCCCACCACAACACCTGCACCGACGGCTACGCCGGCACCGCCCAGCGCACCCAGACCTGCGCCACCGGCGATGCTCACGGGGTTTCCACCGCCGACGACTGCGCCCGCGCCTGCACCGATCAGCGCACCGATCGGGACAGTCACCAGACCAACGGTGACTGTTGTGGCCAGGAACGCGGCAGTGCCGCCTGCCGCTCCTGCGGCAGCGCCACCCAGCACCGCGGCCGCGGCCTTACGGCTGGCCTCGTCCTTGGGTACGCCCATAGAAATCAGACCTCGGGCGATTTCGGCCTCAGCGTATGCCGACCAGTCATTCGTGGAGACGACCGCCCGGTCGCGATCCCGCTTGGACATGCCCGGCGGGAACGGCACGTCTTTGACCGGCATGACCATGTTCCCGATGCGGACGTGATCGGGGGGAGCGACCTTGCGGGGAACCGGTGGCACCCAGCGAGGTTCGTGCAGCGGCGCCGACGGGACGGGGTTGTAGTCGTCGTTGTATGACGGCGCAGTAGGCACCGTCTCGACCGGCCCGGGAGGCGGACCCGGGACCAGTCCAGGCGTAGACGGCGCGGGCTCCACCGGTACCGGTGCTGAGGGTGTCGTGCCGCCCTGCTCCGGCGGTGCTGAGGGTGTCGTGCCGCCCTGCTCCGGCGGTGCTGAGGGTGTCGTGCCGCCCTGCTCCGGCGGTGCTGACGGTGTCGTGCCGCCCTGCTCCGGTGCAGCGTGCGCGGTCGCTCCAAGCAGCAGCGACATACTCACCGCGACTGCCACCGCCGAGCCAGCCCGGTGCCGAGTAGTGGTGTTGAGATTCATCAGGGGTCCCTTCGGGGGTTGGTTGAGATAGAGGAAGAACGAGGCAGTCCAAGAACGGGCAGGTCAGGTCACGGCAGCCCCTCGTCCTTCTTGATCGACTCGATCCACCACCGGCCATTCGCCGGGGCAGTCTGTACGAGCTGCTTGATCGGATACGGCTGCTCTCCGGGAGGAGTCACCATCAGTCGCACCGCGTACAGTCCCTGGCCGCGGTCGATCATCGTCAGGCAGTGCGTGGTGCCCGCTGGCACCTGGTCGATAGCGGTCTGCAACTTCGGTTCGTCGGCCACAGCCCCGGCTGCGGTCACGGACTTGGCCTCACGGGCAGACCTGGTGACGTAGTAAGCGTGGTTCCACGCCTGGATCGCTCCAGCGCCGGATCGCTGGTCGCCGACACCGTCTCCGTAGGTGGTGTTTCCCTCCACCCGCTCCGGGCACGGATCGGGCGCGGCCGCCGCGGCGCTCTCCTGCGCGGACGAAACGCCATCACCGGGCTCCGCCGCCGGACTGTCGTCGCCACCGATGCTGGCCAGGGACATACTGACACCTACGACGATCACCGCCAGCACTGTGAAGAACGCGCTCAGGATCACCACCTGCCGGCGCGGGCGCCGGGGCTCGCGCCGTGGCGTCGGGACCACCACCGACGACGCGTTACGGTCCATATCGGGGATCTCGGGCTGCTCATGCTCATTGGAGATCAGCTCCACGGTCTCCGCGACCTCGGGGTTCAGCAACGTCAGCCATGACCACTGCGAGACTTCCGCGCTGTCGATCTCAGCTACCCCCCACACAGCACGGACGTCGGCCGCCAGGGCGCACGCTGGCAGCTCATCGTCGGCCGGCAGCGCCGGAAGTGTCGGCAATTTGTTGTCGGACAACAAAAATCGCTCCTTAAAAAGGGGGCTGGCTGCGCGTTTACCGGGCAGCCAGCCCCGTTGCCAGTTACTGCGAGGGAGTCGGTGCGGCAGGGGTCGAGCTCGTCGATGAGGACGGTGCGGAACTCGTCGCACTTGACGACACCGGTGTGTCGGAGATGGTGACCGTGCCTGTAGCCCACGGCGGCACCTCTTCGCTTGGTGCAGCCGGTGTGCTGCTGCTGATGGAGCTGACCGCCGTGGTTGAGGACGGAAGCGTCGGCACCGGAAAGTTCTTCACGTCGGGGTCCGCTGTCGGCACGCCGTTCTCGTCGGTCGGGCGGAAGTCGTGCTTACCCGCAAGATCAGCGGCTAGCGATGCGAACCATGCCGCCGTCCACGCAGCTGCACTGATCCCTCCGGTCACCGTCGGCTGCGCGTACGAACCGTGCTGCTGCGCTGCCTGCCAGTACCGAGTCAGGTTCGCGACGTCCAGAAGTTCCGAGTTATCAGAGACGTTCTCCTTCACTGCTGTGAACGCCTCTTGGGTCCACCGTGAAACCGTCGTTGGCGGTACCAGCTTCACCGTCGCAGCGAGTGTCTTTGACCCCAGAACGCCCAATGCTGCGACCGGGTTCGCAAGCCCCACGGTCCCCAACTCCACGAGGGTCTGCGGTTGCAGAACTTCCTTGGCGACCGACACGACGGCGTTAAGCCCGATCGTGCCGACCTTCATCAGCGCCTTGATTCCGTCCTCGACCGTCGGCATGGCCGTTCTCGGATCCGAGGCGGTCTCGATGCGCTTCGACACACTGACCTGAGGCTGATACGACAGATCCTCCAAGGTCTCGCCAGTGAAATCCTCATTGATCACCGGGATTGCGGACTTCACAGTTGTCGCAGCCAGGGCCTCGGCGATCGACGACAGGCTCTGCACCGGATCGGACTGATCCAATGTCGACGAGCCCGCAATGTTCGCCACGATGTGCGTGATCGGCGCATCAGACGGCGCATCACATGCCAGGTCGCCGCCTTCACAGCTTGAGGCGACTCGGCCGTCGAGGTCCCCGAACGTCGTTGTCGATTCCTTCGTCGGTCCGATACCACCACCGGTCGCCGTCGGCACCTCACGAGGTGCCAGTGCCTCCACCGCCGCACCGTCTGTACCCGGTGCCGGGTCCGGTGTCGTTGCACCGTCCTTGCCTGGGAACAACCCCGATCCCGCCGGACGGGTCGGATCACCGAAGAGGCTCGCGCCGGCCACCTTCTCCGCAGGAATTGGCCCGCGACCGAAGCCAATGTCTTTCAACAGGATCGACGCCGCGTACGCACCCTGGCTGTACCCGGTGTACGCGAACGCCGTATCAGGGCAGCGGCCGGCGATCTGCTTAGTCATTGCCGTCGCACGATCGACCGCCTTCTGCGCGGACACCTCGAACGGAACCTTGGCGCCCGGCACTGCCCCACCGAAGCCAGCCGGGTAGGGAACGTATGCGCGCTGAACCATTGACCCAGCCATCGACAGCAGTGGTCGCATCACCTGCGCCAACATTCCGCTGTCGGTCGTCGGCGACGCGTCCTCCGACGACTCACCCGTTCCCTGTATCGCCAGGACGAACAACGACGGGCAGTCGCTGGACGCCTCGGCGTGAGCGATCGGCGACGCTGCCACCGCAACCGGCGAGACCACCGCAGGAACGACCAAAGCGGCCACGAACCGCGACCGCCAACGGAAAGACTTCGCTTTCACAGAACCTCCCAAGCGGGACGATCCGCAAGCAGCGTCCTCCCGCACCGAATCGACTGAACGCCGCCCCACACGCAGAAAGCCAGCAGCACGACCACTCGGATCGTGCTGCTGGCTTCGGTATGAATCGACAGACACAGGACCTACCTCAGAAGTCACGAGGTAGGCACCCAAGCCCGTACACTAGGCACGGGCCTGCGATGTCTTTGGTGCCTACCTTCTACATCGCTGGTTCCAACCAGCTCGCGGCTCCTGAGTGCAGGTTTTGACCGTCCAAATCATCAACCTGCACTCGGGACCGCGAGCGTCTTCTTTCGCTGCTTCCCTCCCGATCCAGCTTTCGAGGATCTTGCTCTCCCGATCGCTGGAGGCATCCAGTTCTTCAGCAGGGATCACATTACAGGCATCTATGTATGCTGTCTAGAGGTGTCTATATATTGCCCATGTGGCATATATGTATGTCACAATCCAGTATATGTCATCCGTCACTGGCACATGTTTTCGGGCGACCCTGGTGTCCTTGACATGACTGTTCAGATCGCCCTTTAGGGTTGGTGCTGTGAATGACGACTCTGGCTCCGACTTCGGCCGACGCATCCGCGCCCGGCGGGAGCAGTTGGGCCTCAGCCGCCCTCAAGTGAGCGAACGAAACGGCCCGCCAGCGATCACCCTGTCCAAGATCGAGAAGGGCGAGACGAGAGCACCGTCGGCCGCCACCCTCAGCGCACTGGACACTGCACTCAACTGGGCTCCTGGTTCGGCAGCACGACTTCTTGCCGACGGTGCAGAGCCCGTGGTTCTTCCCGCGGACGCACATCGACTACAGCGCAAGTTCATTACCGCCGACCCAGGCGCCCCGCTCACCGCGTCGCGGGTCGTCGAACTCACGAGAGCCGCGCACCAGCTCGAGGAAGTCACAGCTCGGCATCCCGGGATGCTAGACCTCGTCGAGGCGAACAAGGCGATTCAGCTAGTGACCGATCGCTACCTCCGCACTTGGCTTATCTCGTTGATCGAGTCATCGACCGACGAACCCGGACGTATGCCCGCTGATCCCATCGTGGACGTCATGCTCGCGGAGTACCTGCGTAAACCCCCAGCAGACGGACTCGGCGATGAGGACCTAGCAGATGTACTCTACGTCCGGTGGCTGATCGGGCAGCTCGATGAAGAATCGGTCGAACCTGCTCAGCTTGCTGTCCTGCAAATGAGGTGGGCCGCCGCCCGCGACAAAGACTGATTAGGGGTCTCGATGCGTCCTGACCTGTATGCCCAGCGACTCGCAGTGCTTCTCGAAGCCCACCATCGCCGCGAGCAGCCGGCCATGACATCCGAGGAACTCGCCCACCAGGTGTCGCTTGTCACGCGAAGTGTTGTACCGGCGGTGATCGTCGACGAAGCCCTGGCCGGCACGGCACTGCCTCCTGATGAAGTCACTCAGGCGATCGTTCAGGTGCTTGATAGCGAGGATGTGCTGTTTACGGACTCCCCGGAGGGGGCTGATCTTGAACATCGTCTGCGTGTATGCGCCATCGTCCGCGACCGGTACAGGGACGGCGGCACGAACATCATCGCGCGCGGCACCTCACTTAGCCCCCGACAAACTCGGGAGCTTCTCGCGTTCCTCGAGGACGAACCGACTTCGCCGGCTCTCTGATTACGCTCTCGGTGCGAAGTCCAACCAGAGACCTCTCGGTCGGATCGTCAAGGTCTCATCGAACTCAAGCGCTCCCTCAGGCTCCACAACCGACCAATCGAGGCCCCGCACCATCTCGGCAATCACTACGGTGATCTCGAGTTGCGCGAACTGCCGACCGATGCAGCTCCTAATCCCCGTGCCGAACGGCTTATATGCTGCTGCGGGGTAGGAAGCTCCACCTGGCATGAACCGATCAGGAGCGAACTCGGCCGCGCTCGCTCCCCATACTTCAGGGTCCCGGTGCACAGCGAGTAACAGCACGAAGACCCACTCACCTGGACTGAACTGGTAATCGCCGAGCGCGGTGGCCTCTTTTGCTACTCGGAAGATCCCGGGAGCAGACGGATACAGCCGCAGGCTTTCGGAGATTGCTGCCCGCACCAGCCGCATCCGGGGGGCGTTCTCGAACGTGATCGGACCCTCGTCCGTCGTGGCTGCCACTTCCTCGCGCATACGCGCGACAAGCTCCGGACGTCGCCCCAGCTCGTACGCGAGGAACGCAAGCGTCGAGGCCGTGGTCTCCTGCCCTGCAATCAGGAACGTCAAGAGCTGGTTCTCGATCAGTTGTTGAGGCAGTCCCGCTTCGAGCATCGTGTCCAGGAGATCGTTCCCCGAAGCGGAGCCTGCCGACCTCCCTTCAACGACCTCGCGCACAGTCCCCAGGAGGAGATCGCGGTCTCGTTCGTACTGTGCCTTCTCCCCTGGTCTCTTCCCCACCAGCGGGATCGCAGCTTTCTGAACGTGCTGGAGCGCGCGTGCCATTGCGGCCGGAAACGCATGGGAGTTGTCCAGCATGTCCGGACCGAAACTGTACGAAAACCCCGCCCGCCCGATCACCTCGTGAGCTACTCGCGCGAACAGTGGTTGCGCTTCACGGTTTCCGGGTGCGGCCTTAAGCGATTCCACCAGAGACTGTGCGGTCTCCAACATGACCCCGAAGTACCGGCTCATCGCATCCTTGGAGAACGCCGGCATCAGAGCTTCATGCGACTTCTGCCACGAGTCGGACTCCGTCACCGCGGTGAACAAGCCGTCGCCGACCAACGATTCCAGCTGCTGAATCGGACGGCCTTCGTATCTCTTCCAAGACGCCTCGTCGAAGGCCTGCTCCGCAAGACTGGCCGAGCCGACGAAGGTCAAATCGGTCCCCATGATCGAGCGTCGGTAAATCGGCCCGAGGCGCTCCATCATCGCGAGTGTCGCCGTGTTCGGGTTGACCCGATCAATCCCGATGATGTCTCCAAGGAGTGGAACACGGTACGGAGGATGAGGGATGGTTGCCATGCGTATCACCGTAACGGTGCGCGCTCACGGAGCGTAGTAGGCCTCCCACCCCATATCGGCGCGACGGGCAAGCTCGAATACCGCGGCCTCATCCCTGCTCCACGGCAAGACTACTGCTCGCCGGAGCACTGGTCCTTCACACCGCGCTAACGCTCCGCGGACAGCCTCGTACCACTCATCGACCTCGGCGGCACGCAGCTCGTCATCTGTCATCCACTGAGAGAGCAGCAGGAGTGCGTCCTCGATTTCGATGAGAGTGCGGTGAAGATCTTCCTCCGGCTCGGTCAGTTCTGCCGGCCGACTCAACCTGACCTGAGGAAACGTACTCATCAATGTCAGCCACAGCTCTCTGAGCTGCCGGACCTTGCCTTCTGCTGGTGACGAAGCCAATCGATTCGCCACCGACACCACCACGACAGGCATCAAAGACACCAGCAGGATCCCCACGGGGATCACCAGCAGCCAATCAGTCGCGGCCGCCCGATCCTCCAGAGCTTGCTGCAGATCCCCTGGAGCCGTGTGCGATGTCCTCAGCGCCGTGAGGATACGGAACGAGTGATCGAGCACCGACAGCGCCGCCACGAACACGCACATCGCGCCAATGACACCGTTCATCCGATGCCCTCCGCTTCCGAACCCTGCTCGTGCGGCAACCCCGCCGGCGAACAGAGCCCCGATAATCGGCATGGCCGCGTACACGATCCCATAGAGACCGATCCGATTAGGGAACTCCTCGATAGCCCGGTTCTGAGCCAGAGCAGGGTACGAGACAACGGCCATCACTGCGATGCATACGAACGACGGGAGATACACCAGTGCGACGGTTCTCCACCAGCGCTTCTTCGGCATCCGAAAACCGGTGCTCCAAGCCACGCCGAGCGCGATGAGAACCGAGCCGCCCAACACTGCACAGCTATGGGCCATGAACCGGACCCACGCCAAGTTGACGCCGGCAGCGTGAAAGCCCGCTTGCACCCAAGGCTCCCGAAACGCGATCACGCCCAGCCACAGGGTGATCGCCAGCCATGCACACCACTCGAAGCGGCTCTGCTTGACAATCACTGCGCGGGCCACGATCGCGATGAACATAACGAACAGCAAGCTCATCGAGAATGCCGGATTCCACGGTGATGTGGCGACAGTTTTCAGCGGCGCAGACGGATCACTGATCATGCGCGCCCTCCGCTCCACAGCGAGAGAACCCGCGCATAGTTTCGTTTGGACCGCGCCGAGCTGTCCGACACCGATAGAACTGCGAGCTTCGTTCCAATCAGCTCCGCTTCCGCCTCGCTGCGATCCCGGCCCTGTCTAGGCGGGTCGGCGGGCCCGAAAACGGCCTCGATCATCGCTGGCGACATCCCCGCTACGAGGGGATGCTCCCCGGACTTCAGCGTCTCTTCCAACGGTCGCGCTTCATGGTGGCCGCAGAGTAGATGAGCGAACTCGTGAAACACCTGCTGCCGCTGATGGCGTGGACTCCTCGACGCGTCGTACCAGATCACTGCCTTGCTCCCCTTGACTGCGACTAGGCCGCACTCCCCCGTCAGCAGGTGGTCGCTGTCAGGGTCAGATCGACGTAGCTCGATCGACATGCCCAGATGCTCCGACAGCCACCTCCGAAACTCATCCACTGTCCAGGGCGGTTGAAGATGGACTCGTTCGAAGACAGCATCCACCAGTTCCTGCCTCGGAGAACGTAGAGCACCACTCCCCCTGCGACGCCGGACCTCCATGCACCGGAGCATACGACCCACACCGCCTCCCATCCGTGGTCGGACAGGACGAGTATATGACTAGATGACATACTGGAAGTCATCTACCAACCGGGTAAGGAGGTATCCCCGAGGACCTTTAGGAAGATCCCGCCGACACGCCGACGCAGATGCACGACGATCAGCTAGTTGTAACGCATGCTCGAAGCTGTAACGCACGTAGAGGAGGTGGGCCGAGATGGCCGATCCGCGATACAAGCGAACCGTCACAGCGAACTTTCGCCTTGACCCTGAGGTGAAGAACGCCGTTGCCCAGGCCGCCCGGGAAGAGGGCGTGTCGATGACGCAGTGGCTCACAGCGGCTATCGCTGACCGCGCGTGCAGACCCGACCTCATGCCGTCGCACACACGGCAGGAGGTGATCAGCCTCCGCGACTCCGCATAACGACAAACGCCCCCGGTAGTAACCGGAGGCGTTCGCCAAATCTGAATATGTGCGATGCGAGTTGCCGCTCGAATCGCTAGCTACCCCGAAGGGACTGAGTTTGCCGCTCACGTCTCAGAGTAGCGCGCACCCTGAAACTGTCAAGCCAACTGGCTTCGTGTCGTCGATGGCGCGTGCGACCCTATCGGTCGACGTCGACGTCCACCGTCCTGCCTGCTCGGGCACCGGCCCGCGAGCGGCAGGACTCTACGCCCGAGCATGCGGAATCCGCCTGTACCCGGGATCGTCCCGCACCCGTCGTCGGCGCGGGCAGATCCGTACCGGCCCAGCGCTGCTTCGCGCGATCGGAATCCACCAGCCGACTACCCTCGCTCTGCCGGCCACAGCACACCTCGGCATCGCCTGCTGGACTACCGACATCGACTGGTGCATGAAAGCCGACCTCGCCTACCAGCTCTACTACCCCACCGTCCGACCGCTCGTCTGCGACGAGCAGGGCCGCGGCGGTGTCAGCCGGACCTCCTTCCGCAAGGTCTGCGCCAGCATGGCAACCTTCGCTGAATGGTCGACCGGGCGGCGCTGCCGGCCGGCAGTGGGCACCCTCGTTCGTCTGACCGGACTGTCCAAAGCCGTCGTCCAGCGTGCCCGCCGCCTCATGCGCGCTCTCGGCCTAGCCACTGAGGTACTGCGAGGCAGGCAACGTACGTACAGGGAAAGGATGGCTTCGTGGCGGGTAGGAGACCGCGGCCGCGGCTGGGCCTCAGTATGGGCACTGCACCCCCCGCGTAATCCACAGGTCAGCCGCCTCAAAGAACGACTGGACCCTCGTAACCCTCACTCGGTGACACCCCATCCCCTACGGGGTCCCTTTAGGGATCCCTCTCACGTAAGAAGAACTCAACTAGACAGCGACACAGGCTCCGCCTGTGGAAAAAACCGCCGCGCTTCGCGCGTCAGCTACGACGGGAGGACCCGAAGCCGTCGGAACTACCCCCCAGCGGACCCACAAGGGGTCAAACTGGCCTCTCGTTGGCTCTCTGACCCACAAACACCGGCATGGGCACGACGACACTCTGCCGCAGGCTGGGCACGTATCCTCGCGGCACCAGCCGCTCACGATTGGCAAGCTGCCGACATTAACCAGCTCATCGTCGACTACCGCGGAATCACCGGACACTGGATCGCCAACACCCCCCGCCACCCGATCAAGCTCCTTGCCGGCATTCTCCGCTGGCACGGTGCCGACAACCTCGACGACCGACCAGCCGCCGCGATTCTCGCCCAGGAGGCCGAAGCCCTCGCCCGTCGCACCGCTCGTGAAGCGTGCCCTTTGTGCAGCGAATACGGGTGGCTCCTCGACGCAGACGGTCTTGAGAAGGAGCCGGCCGTGCGGTGCCAGCACTGACCCGGACCAACTCCAACGCCTGAAGCGCCCTGGGTTCCGTTCCGAGTCTCAGCAAGGAGAATCGGAGTATGCCCAAGAAGTTCAGTCCAGAGCTGCGTGAGCGTGCCGTGCGCATGGTCTACGACCGCCAAGCCCGCGAGGGCGGCCCTCGCGCAGCATCGATCCGTGCCGTCGCGCCGCAGCTCGGTGTCGGCACAGAGACGCTGCGGATCTGGTGCAATCGCTACGGCGCCACCGAGCCGGTCGGACCGGGAGAGCCGCTCGAGGAGGAGAATCGCCGTCTCCGGCGGGAGCTCGCCGAGGCGCGACGTGCGAACGAGATCCTGAAGGCCGCCTCAGCGTTTTTCGCAGCGGAACTCGACCGCCCCACGACGAAATGATCGCGTTCGTCGACATGCATCGCGAGAAGTTCGGGGTCGAGGCCATCTGCCGCATCCTCAGTGCGACAGAATGTGGGTTCATCACCTCCCGCGGATACCGCGCTGCCAAGAACAGGCCGGCCTCCGCTCGCAGCGTTCGGGACGAGATGCTGGCGGAGGAGGTGCAGCGGATTCATCAGGCGAACTACAGCGTCTATGGGGTCCGGAAGATGTGGCACGCAATGCGCCACGCAGGATGGAACGTCGGTCGCGACCAGGTCGCGAGGCTGATGAAGATCGCCGGCCTGCAGGGCGTTCGCCGAGGTCGAAAGCCCGTCACCACCTGCTCCGCAGACGGAGATGACCAGCGCCCGGACCTCGTTGAACGGCGGTTCGTCGCGGATCGACCGCAGCAGCTTTGGGTCGCCGACATCACCTACGTCCGGATGCTCTCCGGGTTCTGCTACGTCGCATTCGTTACCGATGTCTTCAGTCGCAGAATTGTCGGCTGGGCGGTCGCGCCCACGCTCCACACGGAGTCTCTGCCATTGCTCGCACTGGAGCATGCACTGCAGTCCACCGGGGTGAGCAGGAACGAAAGCGGATTGATCCACCATTCCGACAGGGGTAGTCAATACGTTTCGCTCGCCTATTCGGACGCTCTGCTCGCCGCGGGAGTTACGGCTTCAGTAGGTACCGTCGGCGATAGCTACGATAACGCGCTGGCCGAGACAGTGAACGGCCTATACAAGGCGGAGTTGATCTACTCCAAGCGGATCTGGGAGTCAGTCAGCGAGGTTGAGCTCGCCACGATGGGCTGGGTCCACTGGTGGAACACCTCCCGGCTCCACGAAGCTCTCGGCTACCGCACCCCGGCGAACGTCGAAGCGACCTACACTCACACCACGACGACCGCGCCCGCGACCGTGTAACCACGGAACGAAACCCAGGGCGCTTCACGCCTATCAGCCGCAGCACACCGCACCGGGCTGCACTGAACTGCACCGCACTGGGATGTAGCGCACTGCAACGCACTGCGGCACACCACAGTGCAACGCCCTGCACTGCACCGCATTACACCGCCTTGTAATGCAGGCGAGTGCACTGTACTGTTATGCGCACCGCTGCAACGCGCTGCTATCGGTTGTATGCGAACGCACTGCACTGTCACGCACTACAGTGCAGATTGAAGCCCTGCACTGCAATCTAGTGAGAGGTAATTAAGTATGCCCAGTTCAGCGCCCGTCTACGCCATTGCAAACCAGAAGGGCGGAGTCGGCAAATCTGCCACTGTCCTTGGTCTAGCCGCTGCGGTCTCCCATAGTGGTGGTCGCGCACTGCTGGTCGACCTCGACCCACAGGCGAACATTACGACGGGCCTCGGCGTCGAGATCGACGACGACACTCCCACCATGAGCGACCTCCTTGCAGACCTGACGGAAGGCGCCGCCCTCGACGTCCGAATCAGCACCTCATGGCCGGGCATCGACCTCCTGCCTGCTGAACTCGCTCTCGCCACCAGAGATACTGATGGAGCTGCCGATATGCCATACCGGCTCCGCGCCGCGTTCGAGGGCGTCGACCTGAGCGAGTACGACGTGGTCCTCATCGACTGCCCTCCAAGCCTGGGACGCCTCCTGCTCAACGGGTTGTACTTTGCCGACGGCATGATTCTGGCGACGGAGGCGATGGTCGACAGCGTCCGGGGCATCGAGAACATTGTCGAGACCTCGAAGTTCGTTCAGAAACAGGTCAATCCGAAGTTGAACATCAAGGCGATCGTCATCACTCGGCGGGAGAAGACCGGCGAACAGGACTTCCGTGAGGAAGAACTGCGCGACGCATACGGCAACTTGAGCGACGGGGGACTGGTCGCACGAACGGTTACGCCCAAGCGAGCGGCGTGGGGCGATGCACACGGTACAGGCCAGTCAGTGTTCACCCTTCGCGGCGATGGCGCGCTAGCGCTCCAAGTGGCATTCACCGATCTTGCGCGTGAGCTGGATCTAGTGGCGGCAAAGTAGGGGAGAGGGGAACTGATTATGGTTGAACGTCAACGCGTCACCAAACGGCACGAGCCGCATCCCGCCGACGCACAGGCGACCGCCAAGCCTGCCGAAGGGGTCTTACCGCCGGCCCCGGCGGTTGCCGATGCCCCGCCGCCTGTGAAGGAGCGCCCCGCAGCCAAGCGGCGAGTGCCGGCAGCCTCGGCGTCGAGCCCAAGTGAGTCAGCCGCCGAGGACGAGGGCCCTAAGGTCCCGACTTCGTTTCGATTGCCACGGTCCCTGCTGAACAGGCTCGACAAGGGATCCCGTGTGATTCCGGCCGAACTCGACAAGAACGTCTCGAAGAACCAGATCGTAGAGATGGCGATCGACCACTACCTCGCACAGTTCAATATCTAGCAGTGCAATGCAGTGCAGTGCATTGCACTACACAGCGCATTAAGGTAGAACGTTAGTTCGATATGCTGATGTGATGAACACCGAACTAGGCGGCCCAGCCTGCGACCTCGTGTCGCGGACAGGTCCGCCTGTTCGCATTCAGTGGGAGCCTGGCCGCAATGAGATGGTGCGGATCTGCGACCCTCCGATTCCCGTCCTCGTGTCGATGAAGGACGTGGATCCGTCCGCCGGAGCGCTGGACTTCAAGTCCAACAAGAACCATCCGAGTCTTCGGGTACGTGCGGCAGGACTTCGGTTCGAACCCGTAGAACCTGCTTCCTTACTGGCGTGGGTAAAGCTCTGTGACGGTCAATGGCGGGCGATCGTGTTTGTGGAGCTGCACAGTTCAAACGGTCGAACAGGGCTCACGATCCCCTTGTACGTCAGCCACACGGTAGTAAGAAGGAGGAACGCTCGTGAATGAAGGGGCCAACGAACCGGCTGGGGGAGTGGTGGACCGTCGCCGGCCCAAACGGCAGCGCCACTCCCTCTCGGAGCTGGTCGCGATTGTGCGGCCGCCGGGCAACCCGCACGGTGTGCGGGCATTCGCCGCAGACGAACTCGAGGAGGCCGCCCAGTACGCGGCAGAGTCAGGCGGCGAGGTCGAACACCTTGCCGAGTAGCTCGACAGACCAAGTCTTATTGAACGAGAAAGCCCGGTTCCCGTCTCGATGGGGGTTATCGAGACAGGAACCGGGCTTTCGCTTGCGATTGTAGCGATCAGGGAATGGCGATGTAGTACGAAACACCTTTGCTCGCAGGGGTATTCGAGGTGATCGACACCAGATCAACGCCCGATCCGATCCAGTATTGCTTGCGAGCCAGGACAGTCCCAGCCTTCCGCGTCCCACGAACACTGATGAACCGTTCGTGGTTGAACGGCGCCACCGTGTTGTGGAACACGAACTTGATCACGGCGCGGCAATTGTCGGAAGTGAATCCCCTCGACCGCAACGTCACCTGAGCAATGCCTGGGCGGCGGGGGTCGTTCTGAAGGCCGGCATGGATGCTGCCCCGGCATGCACCGTTGTTGCCGACTGTCCAAACTTCTTCGCCCATGACACCGATGCGCGGAGTCTCGCGCATCTTCGCCTCGGCAGTGCCGGCACCAAAGAGCCCGGCCGCGGCGATCATGCCGCAGAGAGCAACCAGCACTGTCTTCATTATTCTCGTCATGTTTCAGATCCTCCCGATTCGGTTGTGGGTCACACCGTACGGGGCGGCATGGGGATCCGGCCGGCCAGTACGAACTCAGTGGCTGCGTTCGCGGCGAGGAGGCGGTGGGCGTCTTCGGTGAGGGCGCGGGCCAGGGGAGGGGAGTCGGTGCTGGCTGCGGCGTGGATGAGGCTGTTGGCGGTGAATCGGATTTCCATGGGTGCGACGGCGACCCATCCGGGTGGGGTGGTCTCGAGGTCGACGCGGGCGGCGAAGGAGCCGAACATTGATAGATGGCGGTACACGCTTTCGCTGGCCAGCAGGGCGAGTTCGGGATCGCGGTGGTGCCGGTCGATCGCGCTCTCGGCGATGGCACTGATGGTCCGGCCGAACAGGTCGATACTGATGAGTGTGGTCCACGGGCCGGCATCGGGGTCGGGAGGGTTGCTGGCCGCCAGGGCCTCCGCAGTGACGGCCGAGGCCGTGGCGATCTCTCGGGCGATGAGCGCGAGCTCAGCCGCGCCGATGTTCTTGGAATCGTTGGTGGCCGCGCGCAGTGCCAGCCGATCGTCGACAATCAGCTCACACGTGTGAGCGGTCAGAAACAGCCCGTGCGCCGCCGCGGCGTGACGCCGCAACTTCTCTGCCATTTTCACCGTCTGGCTCCTCTCACACGAACCTCGCGTCAAAGCCGTGTTGCTTGCTCGAATGCCGCTGCTAAGCAACGGGATTCGTGACCGCGGTCAGGACCAGGAGGAGTGGCGAGGTGATGCATCTGATGCAATATGCAGTGGTTTACCTGACATAAGGTACATTATCGGCGCGAACTAGGACGAGTGAAAGTGATTGTGAGGCAGTATATTTACCGCTTCTTGAGTGGCTACCGTAGCCGCCACACCGCAAGCCAACAGCGGATCTGTTGTGGCCGTTATCGTTTCCTCAATCGCAATCCGATGAACTGTTGGTGATCCTCATGGCGCGGCCATCGCGCTCGGTGAACTCGTGTCGGTTGTCGAATGTCGGCAGCTGGCGTCGTTGGTGCGCGAACTCTGCTGCCACCGTCTGGCGAAGGGCCGCGGGAGCAGCCGCGATCGCGTGTTGCTCTACGTGGGAACGAAGGTGCTCAAACAGGTCCCATCCTCGCCGGTGCTCACGCTGACTCATCGGTGAGTCCGGGTATCGACGATCTAGGAACTCACTCAACGGCACAGGTAGTTGCTCACGCCCGAACCGACCCAGAGCGTCAATGTCGCGCCAGCGTTTGAGCAGGACAAAGATGTCGACGCCGCGTTCGGCTAGTCCATCGAGTCTGAGTAGGTCACGCCAGGTGAGAATTGCTGGCACGTGGACTTTGGTGATGTTGGGATTCTCGTTGTACTTGACTACCAGGCCGAATGCTCTGGTGTACACAGCGTTCTCGACCGCGATGTCGCCCGGGATTCCCGCGTCGGGAACAACCACGATCGGGACGAATCTGGTGCGGCCAGTGACCGCCGTACGCAGCCTGTTCCAGCCTCGGTTCATGAAGAGTTCGACGGTGCTGAGTAGCTGTCGGAACTTGGTTGTCGTGAACCGCTGCTCGATCTCGAGTTGCAGCGATTCGATCGTCGCCTCACCTTCCGCGAACGGTTGGGGCAAGTTACGCATGTTGGCGTCGATCAGAATGCAACCGTGCCCACGGAAGAGTGCGAAGTCGCAGATCTTCGGCAGCGTCGACTTTTTCGTTCGCCAGACTCGCTTCATCTGGGTAAGTCCCCTGAGGTGGTGGGGTTTCGGGGCTGAGGTGAGCTGCTGCTGAGCGTGTCGGTGACCCTGTTGGGCGGGCCATCGCGTAGTGGTCAATGAGTTACCTACCAAGTGACTCACAGAAGGACACACCACACGATGACCCAGGACCATTCTGCCTTGCTCGCCCAGCTCGATGCACTCACCTCCGCCGATTCCGGGGCGGTGTTCGCCGAGTTGATCCGAGCTGGCCTGCAAGCACTGATCGAGGCCGAGGCCACCGAAAAGATCGGCGCCGGCCGGTATGAGCGTTCCGCGGAACGCGCCACCCACCGCAACGGCCACCGAACTAAGACCGTATCGACGACCTCGGGCGATGTGGAAGTCAAGATCCCCAAGCTCCGGTCCGGGTCATTCTTCCCCAGCCTGCTCGAACGACGCCGCCGCATCGACAAAGCCCTGCACGCGGTGGTGATGGAAGCCTACGTACACGGTGTGTCCACCCGCAGCGTCGATGACCTCGTCAACGCCCTCGGCGTCTCGGCCGGGATCTCCAAGTCCGAGGTGTCCCGTATCTGCGCCGGCCTCGACAAAGAAATCTCGGCGTTCCGGGAACGGCCTCTGACCCACACCGAGTTCCCCTATGTGTTCGCCGATGCCACCTTCTGCAAAGTGCGAGTCGGCGCCCACGTCGTCTCCCAAGCCCTTGTCGTGGCCACCGGGGTGTCGATGGACGGAACTCGTGAGGTGCTCGGCACTGCAGTCGGTGATTCGGAATCCTTCGAGTTCTGGCGTGAGTTCCTCGCCTCACTCAAAGCCCGAGGACTCTCAGGGGTGCATCTGGTGATCTCCGATGCCCATGCAGGGTTGAAAACGGCAGTGGCCCAGCAGTTTACCGGATCAGCGTGGCAGCGCTGCCGGGTGCATTTCATGCGGAACCTGCATGGCGCGGTCTCGACCAAACAAGCGCCGGTGGTGACCGCTGCGGTCAAAACGATCTTCGCCCACACCGAACCGGCCGAGGTCGCCGCACAGTGGGACCAGGTCGCCGACACCCTCGAAGCATCGTTCCCGAAAGTGGCGGCGATGATGGCTGAGGCCAAACCCGACGTGCTCGCGTTCACGGCGTTCCCGAAGGCGCACTGGCAGAAGATCTGGTCGAACAATCCAATTGAGCGGCTGAACAAGGAAATCAAGCGCCGCGCCGATGTCGTGGAGATCTTCCCCAACCCGCCGGCGTTTCTCCGGCTGGCCACCGCGGTCGTGATCGAAGCCCACGACGAATGGCAAGTCACCCGCCGCTACCTCTCCGACATCAGCATGGCCGAGCTGCGCAAGGTTATCGCCGCCAAACACCAGGCCGCCCAACAGGTCGACGCGCCACGCCAAATCGCCTAACATCCATCACGACTCGTTGATCACAACGCGTGGCACACGCCGATCCGAAGTCCACCACCCCACGGGGCGCTGTCCTTCATCTCGGCTTCGTCAACAAGGACTGTCTCCCCCGATTCGTCGTAGGTACAGATGCGTTGGAGGACCTCGCCAACGCGTTCCTCGAAGATGTTCCGCATTGCCTCCGCGTAGTGGTCGGCCTTCTTCGAGTCGGTCGCACGCAACATGTGTTCGGTCTCGAGGTAGAGATGGTCTCCGAAGATGCGCTGGATCACGTACTGAAATCTGATAGGCAGCAGTGTGCCGTCGTCGATACGCACAAACGGGGTCTGTTGCAGCTTGTACCGAGTCCACAGCGACGCATTCTCGGATCGTTCCTGCGCCAGCTGTGCGCGCAGGTCTGCGAGCGACACCGTGCAATGGTCCATCAGGAAGTCGACGGCCGCTGGTGGAGCGGCGTATCGAGCGAAGAATTCAGGCTCAATACACGTGAACCCTTCGTGCTTCCAAAGGTTGTAGAACAACCACCCGAGTGACAGGAAGTCGTCTGCTCTGGAGTTGCATGCGACGACCCACCCTGGTCACTCAGCCACGCATTGAGCTCAGTAACTCGTGCTTCCCACTGCTGACGAGTAGGTCGTACCTCCCACTCTGACCTCGCGGACCTCAACACTTCTGACGCCTTTTCCAGGAGCTGCGCTGCACGAATGAACGACGCGGCGCGATCGGAGTGTTCCTCGACGTTCAGGAGCCCGGACGTAAGTCCGCGCAACGCTGTCGACTGTTTGTTCGCTCCGAGTTCAATCTCGGTCGCCAGTTCCTCCGCTGACGCGGATAGCCGGAGTCTGCTCTCAAGCGCCTCGAGTTCCTGGTATTCATCACTTGCCTTGAGCTGCTCGAGATGGCGCAGACGACCCCGCACCTCTTCCAGCTCGCCTCGAATGCGGTCGGCCTTCTCCAACTCGGCGAGCAACTGCCGCAGCTTGTTTCGCTCAGCCTTAAACTTCAGCTGGAGCGATTCATACTCCTCGTCCCACTCTGGTCGCCGAATCTGCGGCATATCATCGAGGATGGTCAGGAAGCTCTGCGGCTCTGATGCCAGCTCATAGATCTGCTTTTGACTGAACACGCGAACCGGCACCCGGTCGGACACACGCCCAGCCTGTGGCTGCCATTGGGATCCGTCCCAAAGCTCGATCTTCGATTGCGTTGGATCAGACCCGGCCCACGTCACCTTCAATGAGCGTCCGTCTCTGACGTACTCGACGGTGATTCGAGTCTCGCTGGTCCACCACCGATGATCCGACTCGACGACGGGATCAAATCTAACTAGATCACCGGCAATGCCTTTTGGCAATTCGCTTGTCCGGCCGAGCGCGAGCCGGAGGAGCTCGATGACAGTTGACTTGCCCACACCGCGGCCGCCGATGAGGCAATTCATCCACGGGCCGAACTGGTACGTTTCGGTGGCTCCTCCGTGGCTCACCTCGAGCGAACGGATATAGCCGTGGTCAACGTCGTTCGGATCGTCGTAGTCCTTGCGGCACCGCCGGATCGACTCGAGCGGATCTGTAAGCGCCAAGCGCAGACCCTCAAGGTCGAGGCGTTCTGCCTTGACGAGGGTGAGGTGCGTGCCGGGTGCCTTAGCAGAGTCCGGGTCTGAGTGAGACCCAGTGGTGAGATGGTGTGCGTCGGAACCTAGGAGCGGCACCCAGCCTGAGGCGTCGGCAGTGCTCAGCGCACTATCATCGATCACCTCAACGGCGTGAATGTGAGGACTTTCACGCAGGACGGCCAAGTCGCGTGGATCGATCCCGAAAACACCCTGCTTCTTGTCTGCATGAGCAGGTACGAACAGTCCACCTAGCTCGTTGACGATCTTCGCCGCAGTTGCAACCGTCACATCGGCCGTTTGGTCACTGCCTCCCCGGGTGCCCTTGTACTGGCACAACGTCAGCGTCTGGTTGACAACCTCGGCTGGGCTCTGGGGATCGAAGATCGCGAGAACGTGAGTCCCATTAGTCACCGTCACCTCGACACCCGGGAAGATGACGAACGGCCTGAGTCCTGGATTCTCGGCCTTAAGATCGGCCAGCGCATCACGCGCTTGCTCGATACCTTCATGAGTGTTGTGATCGGTGACGACGATGCCATCCACGCCGGCGTCGATATAGGCTTGAATCCACTCCTTGAAGGTTGGCTTCGGAGCGCTGCTCCTCACGTCGGCGATACCGCCGTAATCAAATGACGCCGGGGAGTGCGCATGAATGTCAAGACTCCACCAACGCGCCCCCACACCCACCACACCCACCCCTTGATCCGTCATAGCATCGGTTCCGGATTCGTCGGAAACTCCAGCCTGCGTTCGCCCATGCTGAATGTTGTCACGCTAGATGCACTTTCGTGAAACATCCTCGTGCGCATGTTTCGAATCCGTCGAATACCCCGTCCTCACCGTAGGCACCAGGGCCCTTCGGTGTGGCCAAGCGCCCAAGCCCAGGGAGGCCCCAATACTGTTACTCCAAATGCGAGCGGTACCGAAGTGGTGGAGGACAGAGATGTGAGATCCAGTTGGAATCTCGCAAGTCGCTAACCTGGGTGTTTCATGGGGATCTGCGGATCGCTGGGCGAAAATAGACCGAAGTGCTTCCTGAGCAGGGGAAACTGGGACTTGTCTAAGGTTCCATGTTCTCCAGCAGAAAGCACTCGGTAGGTGAAGCGTACTTCGTGGTCGGCCGGTCTGTCCGTTACTGCTGATGGTGTCGGGGTGATCGCCCACGCCGGGGCCATCGTGCCTCGACTTCTGGCTGATCAGGTCGGTCTGACCGCCGAGCTGTCAGGGGCCATGGCTCGCCGACAATTCATCCCGATCCACGACCGCGGCCGTGTGCTGATCGACACCGCGGTGATGCTCGCCGATGGCGGCGAGTCCATCTCCGACATCGGCGTCCTGCGCCACCAATCCGGGGCCCTGGGCCCGGTCGCCTCGGCGCCGACGGTGTGGCGCACACTCGATGAGGTCACTGCCGGCAAGCGCAAGAAGATCCAGGTCGCGCGTGCCCGCACGCGGCGGCACGTGTGGTCCCAACTGCCCGGCGGAGTACCCGCATCGGCGTGTGCGGGGCGGGATCTGGGATCGACGGTCGTGCTCGATGTGGATGCCACCATCGTGGTCACCCACAGCGAGAAGGAACATGCAACTCCGACATATAAGCGCACGTTCGGGTACCACCCGATCGGCGTGTGGTGCGACAACACAGAAGAGTTTCTCGCCGCGAGCTTGCGCCCGGGCAACGCCGGGTCGAACACCGCTGCCGACCACATCGACGTCCTGGGCCAGGCCATCGCGCAGATCCCCGCCAGTCATCGGCGTGATCTGCTGATCCGCTCCGACGGTGCCGGCGCCTCCCACGACTTGCTGGAGTGGATCACCGAGCAGAACCGCGTTCGTGGTCGACAGGTGGAGTACTCGGTCGGCTTCGCTATCACTGCCCCGATTCGCCGGGCCATCGCGACCTGCCCCGAAGCCGCGTGGGGACCAGCGCTCAACCCCAACGGGGACATCCGCGACGGGGCCGACATCGCGGAGCTGACCGGGTTCCTCGCTCCCGGGATGCTCGCAAAGTGGCCAGACGGGATGCGGGTGATCGTACGCCGCGAGCGGCCCCACCCCGGCGCCCAGTTGTCGATGTTCGAGGAGATCGATGGATGGCGCTACCAGGCTTTTGTCACCAACACCGCCACCGGCCAGCTGCAGTTTCTTGAAGCCAGGCATCGGGCTCACGCCCGGGTCGAGGACCGCATCCGCCACGCCAAAGACACCGGCCTGGGCAGGCTTCCCTCGCGGGAGTTCGCTCTCAACCAGGCTTGGCTGGTGGCGGTGATGATCGCCGCAGATCTGGTGGCGTGGACTCGGATGCTGGCCTGCACCGGCGACGCCGCAGTTCTGGCCTTGTGCGAGCCCAAAGCGCTGCGCTACCGCTTCCTTCACGTGGCAGCCCGACTGGTCCGTAGTGGCCGGCGGCGGCGCGTGAAGATTCCCGAAACATGGCCGTGGGCCACCGCCATCGTCGCAGTGTTCAACACGATCGCCGCGATCCCAAAACCCGCCTGACCTCACCTGCCCGCCCACGACATCACCACCCGGAGACCCGCCCACCGGCAGCGCCAGCCGGCACACACGCACGCCCACACGCGAAAACAAGCCCGCCGTCACCCGACAGCAGCAGTCACACCGGCCCGTGAATCAGCGGGGCTAACAACACCTCTCGGCCATGTCCGGCACCTCTTACGTAATCATCGAACACTGCCGTGCAGCTGTCTATTTCATGGTCTCGTCGATGAAGGAATGCGGTCAGGCCTTCCACCGGCATCTCCACTAGTCACGAATGCGTGAGGAAACTGAACAACATCGAAGATAGACCGACGTATCGGAGTAGGTTTCAGAGTTCAACCGACCCCGTCGACGCATGGCGACTTGAGGAAGACAGCCATCACGCGGTGACGGTGTACAAGCCTGACGTCCACCACACGATCCCATACGGAATGGGGATTCGAGCTTCGGGATTCCGCGTCGGAACGCCGATTTGAGTGATCTGAAGTCTTTCCGACTCGTCAGTCCAGATAGACATCGCCGACATGTCCTGGCGGGGCTCCCTGATCGACCGCGTCGACTACGCCTACGTCGACGGAGCACGCGGCATCGTGCCCATCGGGAGCGGACGGCGGTGTCATACCGTCGTAGCAACACTGCAGGCCACGAGGGGTTGCGGGTAGCGCGGTAGGAGACCCTGGGTGGGGCTGGGACGGATGATGTTGACGGTGGCGGACCGGACGGAGATCGCGGTCGGACGGCGTGCGGGGATGACGGTCACGGCGATCGCCGAGCAGATCGGGCGCGACAAGTCGGTGGTGTCTCGCGAGATCAAACGCAATGCCACCAAGACGGGCGCGTATCAGGTGGTGCACGCCGACAAGCACGCCCGCGCACGGCGGGCCCGTCCGCAGACGAGGGCGATCGATGCTGACTCGGTGCTCGCCGACCGGGTACGGTCCGACCTGCGCAGGTCGCGGACGCCGCGCCAGATCGCGGGGAGGTTGAAGCTCGAGGCCCAAGACCCCACAGTGGATCCCATGACGGGTTCACCGAACGCGCAGGGCCGCCGCGTGTCACACGAGTCGATCTATCGGTGGATTTATGCTCTTCCGAAGGGAGAGTTGGCTGCTCAGGGCATCCTGTTGCAGTCCAAGCGCACCGCGCGTAAACCCCGCAAGTCAGTCGGTGAGCGGTCGGCGCGGATCGTGGGCATGGTCAGCATCGACGACCGCCCCGAGACCGCGGCCGATCGGCGGGTGCCGGGCTGGTGGGAAGGAGATCTGATCGTCGGGAAGGCCGGCCAGTCCGCGGCGGTGACCTTGGTCGAGCGCACCAGCCGGTACACGCTGATCCTGGGTCTGCCGGACGGGAAGAAAGCACCCGGCGTTGCTGATGTGCTGATCGATCACCTGCGAGGACTGCCGGAGTTCATGCGACAGGGCCTGACGTGGGATCAAGGCACCGAGATGGCCGAGCACGCCAGCGTCACCGTGGCCGCCGAGTTGCCGATCTACTTCGCTCATCCCCGCTCGCCATGGGAACGCCCGACGAATGAGAACACCAACGGCCTGATCCGCGAGTACCTGCCCAAGGGCACCGAAATCCCATCCGATCAGCTGTACCTCGAAGCGATCGCCCGCGAGCTCAACGAGCGGCCACGGCAGTGCCTGGGCTTCTACACTCCACGGGAAGTCTTCGAACGCCTACTGAAGGACAACGTTGCTTCCACGAGTTGACACCGCCGACATCAGGGACTCGTGGTGACTAAGTATCAAGCAGCCGGACAGCGTGTTGCCGTGATCTGGTGGGCAATCTTTCAGTTCTTGGTTACGGTGGCCTACTCTGCGGAAGCGATCCTGTGCATCTCGGCGCGGGCGATCAGTTTCAGGCGTGCCCTGCCGAGAGCGTGTCCGGCGTCCAGTTCGGCGTTGTTGATCCGTTGCCAGCCGTCCAGCCCGATTGGTTGTGTTCCGCGGCCGTCGAGCAGCGAGACGAGGTCCTCGCGGTAACCCTCGCGCGGTGTGTGAATTGGCCTGGCCTGGAAGTCGTCGATCACCGCCCTTGCTACCTCCCGCGCGTCGAGTTTGTTCATGCCTATCCCGCCGGTCGACCCTCGTCGTATCCAACCGGTCACGTAGATGCCATCCATCACGGTGTCGTCGTCTTGCAGCACCCGTCCGCCATCGTTTGGCACGGTGTTGGTGGCCGCGTCGAATGGCAGTCCTGCGATCGATGTTGCGGCGTAGCCGATTGACGGAATCACGAGGCCTGCAGCGGTGATTGTTTCCTGGCCGTCTGGCGCATGGAAGGTGATTGAGTCGACCTGGCCGTCGCCGCAGATCTGTACCGGCGTCGCGTTGTAGTGCAGCCGGACTCGCCGTCCATCGTCATGTGTAGGTCGTGTGCACTGCTGCAGTAGGTCGACCTTGGTCTGGATCGTCGAGTCCGCAGCAGCCTTCATATCGGCAAGAGTCTCCGGATCGACGACGACACTCACCCCGGGCGTTTCCATCAACGCCGCCAACTCTTGGTTGGTGAATGCGCTCTCGCTGGGGCCGCGGCCTCGAGCGAAGTCCGGCCAGCTAGTCTCGCCCGCCTGTTTACTACCTCCGCAAAGCGATGACAGCAATCCCGCCGCCGCGCAGCCTCAGCGCCGCCCTGGCCCGTCGGTCGCGGCCTGACGATGGTTTCCCGGCGCCGCATCTCCCGGCTGATCGTCGCTGGCGAACGGCCCAGTATCCGGGCCTGCCGGTAGCCGGCGTCGGTCAGTTTCTCGATCCGGACGCGCTCGAGCCAGGTCAACGCGTCCGCGCGAGGAACCCCGGCGGGCGATGGGGTAATCGAATGTGGTGGCACCACTTGAGCGTCCCTGACCGCTTCGGCCAGCCGCGTGCGGCCCACTGACACTCGGTGGCCGCCGAACACCCCTGCGACTAGGCCGGTCTCGGTCGGGGCTGACGCCGGCATCGATCTCGTCGAAGAATCGGGCCTTGACCAGTGGCGGCGTTCGGCGGCCACCGGTAATCGCCGGGACGATGCCGAACACACGCGTCCAGATCAGCGCAAGGGTCTGGGGCACACCCGCTACCGATACTCGACCGCGGTGCTGCAACTCACGAAAACCCGCTCCCGAACCTCAGGCGGCAACGGTAGTCGATCTCTGCCTGGCATACAGCACTCCAATCAGGAATGTCGCAGTCACCGATTGAGCCAAGACGTAGCGCCACCGCAAAGACCAACTGCGGCAACTGTATTGTGCAGGTTTCGCCTGCAGTACCGGCGCGGGTCGATATTGCCATTGGTGTGAAATGGACCTGTCCGACATCGGTGCAGACTCTTGGACGGTAGATGTCCAACAGGTGTAGTCACGTGTTAGCGCAACCTTCTATCACCGATTAGGCTATGAAGGCTCCGCTGTGCGAAGTCCTTCTGGGGCTCCGACATTGGCGCTGGCGCGGACGATCAGTTGCGGCTTGCACGTCTTTTCGGTATCGAGCTGAGCCCACATCGCATCGATCATCGGCTGCAGGAACAGATGTCCCAGCTGCCGCACCATCAGCCCGACCACCTGATCGGCGACTGGTCGGCTGGTCGATGCGGCACCTGCCGTGCGCAGTTCGATGACCTGGTTCCGCGATAGGTCGGTGAGCCGTTCCAGCAACCGGCCGTCGCCGCTCGGGTCGAGTAGCGCGCGACGCATGTAGCCGATGAGCGCCGGGTGCTCGTCGAGCATGCGCCGCACCGCCCCATCACGTGCGGCCGCCACTTCGGCAGGAGCACCGTCGCCCGGCACGGACGCGATCGCCGCGGCGTGGCGGTCGACGATGTACTGCTCGACCGCCGATCGCAAGCCGTCCTTGGTCTTGAAATGATGCTGCACCAGTCCGACCGCGACACCCGCGCGCGCCGCCACCGCTCGCATGGATACCGCCGAAACCCCTTCGGCGGCAAAGAGTTCCAGCGCAGCGTTACGAATGCGCGCCTTGGTCGTCAGATCGCTGTCGATCGGCTCCCCGCTGGACATGTCACCTCCACTCGAATGGACATCATACAGATTTCCGCATTTCAGTACATTTGCTCATATTCTAGGACATTCGTATAGTACGATGATCGATACCGTAGCAGGAGGATTTCATGGCAGCTCGAGAAGCAGTGATCGTGGGAGCGGTCCGCACCCCGGTCGGACGGCGAGGCGGCGCGCTGCGCAACTGGCATCCAGTCGATCTGCTCGGCCAGACACTGCGCACGCTGGTCGATCGGACCGGCGTGGACGCATCGCTGATCGATGACGTGATCGCCGGTTGCGTACTGCAGAACGAGGAGCAGGGCGGCAATCTCGGCCGGCACGCGGTCCTGGCCGCGGGACTGCCCGAGTCCGTGCCCGCGGTGACGGTGGACCGGCAGTGCGGCTCCGGACAACAGGCCGTCAGTTTCGCGGCGCAGGCGATCGTGGCCGACTGCGCCGATCTCGTGATCGCCTGCGGCGTCGAGTCGATGTCCCGGGTGCCGATGCCACCGGCGATGAGGCCGGGCGCGCCCCTCGGCCCGCAGTACAGCCCGCGCGAGCTGGTCCGCTATAACGTCGATTCGGAGCGCGGCGAGCTGATGGCGCAGGGCGCGTCGTCGGAGCTGATGAACGCCCGATTCGGCCTGACCCGTGCCGAGCTGGACGACTTCTCGGCGCGTAGTCACGAGCGCGCCTGGGCCGCAACACAAGCCGTCAACAACCGGTGAACAGCTAGACGCCGAACTCAGCCAGTGAATTATCCGCCGATGGTGGCGCTCTGGTTCAACCCCGTGGCGTTGCGATCCACGCTCTGCATGAGTGCGACGCAGCACACTATCCCTGGTTGGCTAACACCCGATTTCTTAAACGATTGGAGTAAGTGATGAAAATGCAAGCAGCGGTTCTCTGGGGTCCCGGTGAGGACTGGAGCGTCGAGGATGTCGAGCTCGACGGACCCCAGGAAGGTGAGGTGCTCATCCGCTACGAAGCGAGCGGGCTATGCCACTCCGATGATCACGCCCGCACTGGTGATATGCCGATCGCGGTACCCACCGTCGGTGGTCACGAGGGTGCAGGAGTCGTTGAAGAAGTCGGTCCGGGAATCAAGAACCTGCAGCCCGGCGACAAGGTCGTCTGCTCGTTTCTGCCAGCATGCGGGCATTGCCGGTGGTGCTCGACTGGGCAACAGAATCTTTGCGACATGGGCGCGTTCATCCTCGCCGGCACCATGCTCGACGGCAGCTACCGCCGCCGCGCCCGTGGAAAGGACCTCGGCGCCCTATCGTTGCTGGGAACCTTCGCTGAGTATGGGACGGTCCACCAAGAATCCGTGGTGAAGGTCGACGACGACGTTCAGCTTGATCGAGCGTGTCTGCTCGGTTGCGGAGTGACGACAGGTTGGGGGGCAGCGGTCAACACCGCAAAGGTCCAACCGGGCGACACAGTTGTCGTCATCGGCTGCGGCGGCATCGGCGCCAGCGCGATCCAAGGTGCCCGAATAGCGGGCGCCGAAAATATCGTCGCGGTGGATATCGTCGAATCAAAGAAGCAGCAGTTAATACCGCTCGGGGCAACACATTTCTGCACGAGCTTCGAGGAGGCCACTGCGCTTGTTGCAGACCTCACCCGCGGTGTGATGGCCGACTCAGCGATTCTCACAGTGGGGGTTGTCGCCGGCGAAATGATCGGACAGACGCTGGAGTTGGTGCGAAAAGGCGGCGTCGGGGTTGTTACTGGTGTTGCCCCGGCAACTGAGAACACTGCAACCATCCCGTTGATGATGTTCACGCTCTTTCAAAAGCGTTTGGCTGGAAGCCTCTTCGGCGAAGCCAACCCGAGAGCAGATATTCACCGGCTGCTCAGACTGTACCGAGACGGCCAGCTGAAGCTTGACGAGACTGTCACCGCCGAGTACCAACTCAGCGATATCAATCAGGGATATCAAGACATGTTCGATGGCAAGAACATTCGCGGGATCATCACGCACAGCCACTGAGATGCAAGCACGCACGGAGGAACACATGATCGACCAGAACACGCTGTTCATCGGCGGTACATTGTCACCAGCCCACGCGCCAGAGCGGATCGAGGTATTGTCCGCGGCCACCGAAGAAGTCATAGGAAGCGCACCAGCAGCAGATGCGGACGATGTCGACGCCGCGGTTGCCGCGGCACGACGTGCATTCGACGATCCTCGCGGCTGGTCGGCGTGGAGTCCCGACGAGCGCGCAGCAGCGATCGAGCGGTTTGCTGATGAGTTGGAGGCGCGTGCGCCGCAGCTCACCGAATTGGTCTCGTCCCAAAACGGGATGCCGATTGCCATCGCCGGAATGCTCGAGTCCGGGCTTCCCGCGACCGTATACCGGTATTATGCGAACCTCATTCGGACTACGGAACTGGAGCAGACACGTCCAGGCCTACTCGGTGGCCGCGCGATTGTTCGCCAGGCCCCAGTCGGAGTGGTCGCCGCGATCGTGCCGTGGAACTATCCGAACCTGGTCACTGCACTGAAGGTGGCGCCTGCGTTGGCCGCCGGCTGCACCGTAGTGGTGAAGCCCAGCCCAGAAACAGTCTTGGATTCCTACATTTTCGCCGAAGCGGTCGTTGCTGCGAACATACCGGCGGGAGTCATTAACATCGTTCCTGGGCGGGCGAGTACTGGCTCATACCTCGTATCCCACCCAGGCGTCGATAAGGTCACGTTCACCGGATCGACCGCCGTCGGCCGTCAAATCGCAAAGACCTGTGGCGAGCTACTCCGCCCAGTCACGCTCGAGCTCGGTGGAAAGTCGGCAGCGATCATCCTCGACGATGCTGACCTCACTGCGAACATCGAGGGACTTTTTCAGGCGACGCTACTGAATAACGGTCAGACCTGTGTGCTGAATAGCCGAATTCTTGTTCCTCGCACGAGGTTCGACGAGTCCCTCGAACTCTTCGCCGGACTCGTCAACGGTGCCGTCATCGGTGATCCACTTGATCCGAGTACACAGGTCGGACCGTTGGTCAGCGCTGCGCACCGCAACCGAGTGGAGGCACACATCGCAAAGGCCAAGAGAGACGGTGCGAACATTGTTGCCGGCGGCGGTCGGCCAGCCCACCTCGATCGTGGCTGGTATGTCCAACCCACCCTTTTCTCAGACGTTGATCCGTCAAGTTCCCTTGCACAAGAGGAAGTATTCGGACCGGTACTCGCTCTTATGCCATACGACGATATCGGTCAGGCGGTTCAGATCGCCAACGACTCCGCATACGGATTGGCTGGCACCGTATGGACCGCTGATGAGTCTCACGGTATCAAGATCGCCGAACAAATCGAATCCGGCACGGTAGGCGTCAACTACTACATGCTCGATCCCGTTGCGCCATTCGGCGGTATCAAAGCGAGCGGCTTAGGCCGCGAACTCGGTCCCGAAGGTCTCGCGGCGTGCATGCGGACCCACACGACGTATCTGTCAACGAGCGCGTAGCCGCCCGCGTGTCGTTCCTGCCGCACTGTCCACCGCGCGCAGGAACGACACCGCACTGATCGTGAGGTTATTTACATGACGGCGACCCACAACGACTGGCGCTACGGCGACAAAGTCATAGTGCCAGCACCGTACGCAGTGATACCGGCGTTTGGCTACGTCATCGGTGAACCCGACCGTCTCGGATCCATCCCCATTCGCATGGACGACGGATCCGCCAGCTGGTACCACGCAGACACACTCGTCCGGCTTGCAAGATGATGACGTAACCGCGAGGGATGTCCCGGCGATCTTGTGAGACTTTCTTACTGCTAAGAGCTGCGCTTCGCACGGTGCCGGAACCGTCGGTGATGAATCATCCGGCCAGCATCCGTCAACTGACGAAGAACGCCGACCCGATTCAGTACCAACGACTCGCCACCATCCGGTGTCAACGAGCTCTGT
The DNA here is from genome assembly GCF_047041125.1 of Gordonia sp. LUNF6. Lineage (NCBI taxonomy): Bacteria > Bacillati > Actinomycetota > Actinomycetes > Mycobacteriales > Gordoniaceae > Gordonia > Gordonia sp. LUNF6. The sequence goes on along the minus strand of NZ_CP178182.1, from coordinate 33,494 downwards.
CTACCTCTTGGGATGGTCGCCAGCAACACTGACCCCGGCCGTCGACGAGTACAGCTCGCCCCCTGGGCGAGCATCAGTGTGGCGCCCGAATGCCGAAGTTTGTTCGGATGCTAGTGACCAAAGCCGCCCGCGTGGCGAGCCGAGAGAACGTGTGGCTGAGGTTGACTGAGTCCACTGGCGTGCCGACCTCAGTGGAGCACAACGGCCGTGCCCGTGCCTTGCGCTGCCAGCTTGCAGTTTCAGATCGGTCAGACGGCTGCATTGCCGACGCAAGATCCCGACTAGTCTCGGCGTCAGGCACAACACCCGGCTAGAACGCCTGGTCTCGATAGCAGATGCTCTTGTGTATGTCAGGTTGGTTGGCGTGTTTGTGCTGGTAGGACGGTGTTGTAGACCTCGCGGGCAACGTATCTTTTCAGGCATCTGATGGCTTCGCGTTTGGTTTTGCCGTCGGCGATGCAGCGGGCGAGGTAGTCGCGGGTGGGTTGGTGGCGGCGGAGCCGGACGGTGACGATGGTGTGCAGCGCCCGGTTGGCTTGCCGGTTCCCGCCGCGATTGAGGCGGTGTCGCACGGTTTTCCCGCTGGATGCTTCGATCGGCGCGACGCCGCAGAGTTTGGCGAACGCGGCTTCGCTGGTGACGCGGCCGGGGTTGTCACCGAGCGCTACCAATAGGGTGGCGGCGCTGTTGGGTCCGACGCCGTACACGGTGAGCAGGGCTGGGCAGGCGTGGGTGGCGAGGCGGCCGATCTGATGTTGCAGGCTGTCGGCTTCGGCGGCCAGGTGCTGGTACCGAACCGCGAGCCGGTATAGCACCAACAGCACTGATTCTGTTGGGGTGGAAGGATTGTCAGCGAGGCTGAGTTTCGCGCAGGTCGACACCAGGCGGCGTGGGCTCAAACCGGAGAGCTGTTCACGGACCGGGGCGGGTGCGGTGACGAGTAGGTCTTGCATGGTGGTGATGGCGACAGTTTTAGCATGCACGGCACTGGTGCGGGTGAGCGTGAGGATGCGGAGCATCTCGATATCGGCGCTTGTGTGGATCATCGACGATCGATCGCCGCTCGATCGGCGCACTACCCGCGCTTGAGGCCTGCAGGTGCGGCCAGATGTGGCCGGCCTCGACGCCCAGAGCGGTGGCGATGAGGTAGGCCGATTCATCGCTGATCTTCTCGCCCCGCCGCGCCCGCGTGAGGGTGCTGTCCGACACTCCTAGTCGGCGATGCGGTCCACGATCGCACGGCGCTCCATCTCATCCGGTTCGACAGAAGTACTGGAATTGCCCGACGACTCGGCATGAGTCTGCGTGGATGCCGCGCCGCCGTGGTGGTCGTCCGATGCCATGCCCGGCCTTTCTGTCGTGATCGCTGGAGCCGATGGCGCTCACTGTAACCGCTCGGCCGGTGACCATAGTTGGTCCATGTCATAGACCAGCGGCGGGTGGGCCCTTACTGGTCACGCAGCGGCGTGTCGCTGACGTCTGGCTGACTGGTCGGTGACGGCAATTGACAGCCGCTGACCCGAACTGACCTCTGATTGATATGGAACTGACAGCACGGCGTCCTGTTGTGTGGGTTGTGCACCAAACATGGTGCATACCAACTACATTCACTCAGGAGATGCAGTCATGCGTTTGAAAATCGATACGACCGATTCCCGGTTTCTGGTGACCAAGGTTCCGGAAATCAAACTGAGCTTCGATACCGGTGCGCCCCGGCTGGACCCGGCAACAGGGCTGGCCCAGTACGTCGTGCAGATGCTCGCCCTCGACGAGAGCGGCGGCGAAATCCTGAACGCGACGGTCGTGGGTGATCCAAAACTATCTGTCACCCAGCAGGTTTCGGTGACCGGCCTGGTTGCGATTCCCTGGAGTCAGGGAGACAGGTCGGGCCTCGCATTCCGCGCCGCGTCCATCACCCCCGCCGACACCACCGCGGCAACGCGGCAGAAGTAGCAGGTCGGCCAGGACGATCCTGATACGACCGTCCTGGCCGGCCATCGCCGGGCCACGTGTGGGCCCGCACACCAGTCCTCACGTCTCATCGAGACCTCGTTTCGCCTGCGCACCAGAGGAAACCACCTCATGAACAACACCCCCTCAACACCCAGCAGCGGTACACCCGATACCACTGCCGACGACATCGCCGGATCGATCGTGACCGGCGTGTGGCGACTGGTCCGATTCATCCTGGTGTGGGCTTGGCGCCTCCCCGTGGTCTCGGTGCCCGCGATTAGTCTTGGTGTCCTGAACTGGCAGACCGGACTGTTCTGGACCATCTTCGGCGCGGTTCTGATGGTCGTGGTCGTTATTGCGTGGGCGATGTGGTATCTGGCCTCGTTACGACAGATCACGATTGACCGCGTTGCTGGTCGCGAGCGTGGTGAGCGCTCACCGACGGCCGGATGCCAGCTTTCATGGCTGGATCGACACTGGAGGCCACGTGTACTCCCAGCTGACTGAGTCCATGAAAGCGTGCGGGCTCCTCACCGTCGACAACCGAGGACAAGCCCGTATCTGGCGCCATGCAGTTTCCGGGGCTCAACTCGCGGTGGCACCGTCCGGCAACTGGGATGAGTGGGGTACCCCTCGCGTCACGTACTGGCATCCGGCGACCCCAGCGGAGCTCATGGAGATCCGCAGCTGGCACCTCGGTCAATGGGACGGATCAAGCTCTGCTGACTACGGCAACATCCTCGACGATGCCGAACGGCAGCTCGCCAAACGCATCGCCGAGACCGGCTCCGGGGCCTGAGTCGCAGCACTGGCGGAAGAATGCTTCAGCTACCAGGTTTCACAGAACGAGCACAGGGCCGAATTGATCGGACTCGGATTGCGACGGCCGGCCCCGGGCGGTCGCATGCAACAACTGGCGTCAGAAGAAGCCGATCCGAGATGCCGGACCAAACATTGAACGCCTCCGGTAGATGGCGATCAGTGAGTCACTGGCCGCTCTGCTGCATCGAATCCACGTCCATCCAGACCGTGTCTGATGAGGAGTAAATGAATGAGCGGTGACAACAAAGAGTCCGATTCTGAGGAGCGTGTCATCGAATCAGTCGAAGAACTGCGCTGGTTACGCATGAACGACGAGCTTCTATGGTGGGGACCAAAACGCATGCGCCCGCGACACTCCCCATGCCTCTTCGACACTACGCCGCTCGTCCCCTACTGGGATGACAACGGTCTTCCGACAGGGGGTTACGGGCTGAGGGCTTCTTGTGCGCTTAATGGATGGGTGTTGAATCTCGACGGTCCAGGGGTATTCCCGATCAAAGTCAGACGTAGCGTTTAGTTCCCGGCCGAGTAGTCTTGAGTGCTAATCACCCCGGAAAGTAGACCACGATAGATCGAAGGCCTGCCGCGAGGACCCTGGTCGCGGGGCGCCCAAGAACCTCTTGCCACTAACCGGTGAACCCTCGCCCCGAACACCAGGACTTACTGGTGAATCACGCGAGTGAACTCCAAATATTTATCGCGCAGCAGAAGGCCCCCAACTCGTGAGAAGTTGAGGGCCTTCTTGGGTAAGTCTGGCTTGCGGCTGTTGATGCTTAGAGGTGAGCCAGCTCGATGTGCGGCTCGTCGGGGATGTCAGTCCACGACCCACCCCATACGAGTCCGAGCTCTGCGGCCTTGGCTGCGATCGCCGAGGCCTGCTCGGGGGTGAAAGTCCCGCTCGCGCCCTGGCCGGCGTGGCGTTCGAGATTCAGATCGATTGCGGTGCCGCTGCCGTGATTGCTGTAGCTGACGTTGCTTGGGGGAACTAGTGCCGGCTCGGCCCACGACCAGTCGTCTCCGTTTCCGAGCGACACCGGCTCGATAGCCGCATCGAACCATGTGACGAATGCCTGCAGTTTCTCAGTCGGCGCACCGGGCGCAGTCCAGAACGTGACTCCGTTCACGCTCCACTCGACTGTCTGGTCCTGACTGATCAGGGGGAAACCGTTCTGTGACAGCTCTGCTGCGTGTGCCGGAGCCGAACAGAGAACAGTACCGCCTACGCCTGCCGCGGCGACCATTGTTGCCACGAACGAACGCATGCCAAATTTTGACATTGGCTGCCTACCTTCTGTTGTTGTGTGAGACCGTCCAAATCTCGCTTTCAATACTAATGCCGAAGCTCCTGAGATGACGCAGGAGGCAACCGCATTCAGGCAGGAACGATGAAATCCGCCCTTGACGTGTCCTATTTTAGGACATATGGTGAAGGTACCAGGTAGGGCATGTAGGCCCAGCCGAGGCCCGAAGGGGAATCGCATGACCATCACGCGCACCGACATTCACTCTTACGTCGTCGAAGCGGCCGTAGGAGATGAGTTCGACGCCGAGACTATCGATCGACTCACCGACGCCGTTGTCGAAGCAGCGCCGCTGAGCACATGGTCGCTGCAGGGGACCGAGTACGTGTCTACGGCCCTCGACGTCGAAGCGTTCTGGTCGCTGGTCGAGACGATCACTGCGCGTCCCTCCGACGCGGGACGGACCGACCAGGATGAGACCCTGCAGTGATCCTGCGTGCCACCCAGCTTCCTCAGATTCGCAAGCAGATGGTCGCAGCCCTGCGGGCCGACGCTACCAAGGCCCGATCACTCGACCCCGCGATCTGGGGAAGCGGCCACGACCTCCCTGCACGACTGTGGGACGCCGAAGCAGATGGACTGGAAACGGGCTCCTTGTGGTGGGTCTCCCCCGACATGACGACCCTGGCCCTCGACACGGCACTGTCCGGGAGACGTCTGCCCGAGTGGGAGTTTCCTTCCGAGCACCGCACCGGTCTGGTCGTCTTCGACGGCGGCCTGTCGATGCAGTTGCCGCACAGCGACCGAACCGTCGACGCGATCTCCTGGACCCGATTCGCGGAGGCTCCGCAACATACGGCACTGATGGGTGACTTACGAGTGTCCGGCTGGACGAAGGCTGCGGTGCGCGCTGGCGGCCGAGCCGGGCTCGAGAAGCTGCTGATGCCCGAACCGGCAGACACCACGGACTTGGAGTCGCTGGCGCACATGACAATCAGCATCGGTGAGGCGTTGATGTCGCCGGAAATCGTGCTCTGGCGGATCCTCATTGCAACCATGCTTCTCTCACAGGAACCGAAGGTGGCCGGCACCCGCCCAGCGAACCTCGCTACCGATGGCCACCCACGAGAGACAAGGAACAGGCCGATCCCGGAGGTCACGGTCATCGATCTGCGAACGGTCCGTGATTGGTCGGTCGGCCCGGACGGCACCGCGGCATCGGCCGGCGACCGCCACTACTCGTGCCGGTGGATCGTGCGCGACCACTGGAAGACCTACCACGTCGGCCCGGGCCGCTCACGCAAAGAGGAGCGATGGATCGCCCCCTACGTCGCCGGCCCAGAAGGTGCGCCGCTAATCAGGAAGGAACGAGTGTGGGTATGGAGACGATGACCGGAGCCGAGTTCCGCGTAGCTCGGGAACGACTAGGCGTCACCGGAGCCTGGATCGCCGCCCAACTCGGAGTCCAGGACCGTACTGTCCGCCGCTGGGATGCCGGGACCTCGGTCATCCCGCCGAGAGTCGCCGCCCAGGTCCGCAGCATGCTCGCCGCAACCGACGACTTCATCGACCAAGTCACCGCCGCCATCCGCGAGGACGGCGACACCGTCGTCCCGATCTACATCGATGACGAACAACTCTGGGAACACTGGCCCGACGTGACCTACCCAGCCTCCTGGCACCGCGCGGCCCTCGGCCGCGTCGCCGAACGCATTCCCGGACTCCGCCTTCGGTACATGCACGAGGAGGTCCCCGAATGACCAGTGAGGCCACGCTGCTGCTGCGACTGGCCGGCCCCACCCAAGCCTGGGACGTCCATCGCGCGCAACCCGACTTGACTCGCCGACCAATCAAACGGGACCTGAGCCCCGAACGCCTCGCACCCACGAACACCGGCCTGGCCGGCCTGCTCGGATCAGCCCTGGGCCGCTACCGCATCGCAGGACCACCGCGCCACGCCCGACCGGAGCTCGCCGACCTACTCGCACTCGACATCGTCGTCCGCGCCGACCAACCCGGCCGCGCCCGAACCGAGTTCCGCACGACCCGGCGCCGGACCCAATCCCGAATGATCGTTCAACCCCTGATCGAGTCCGTCCTCGACGACGCCGTGTTCCTCGCCGGGATCGGCGGCGACCGCGCGTTCCTGGATCAGATCGCCGCGGCCCTTCACGCCCCACGATGGGCACTGTTTCTCGGCCGCCGGGAGTATCCACCGACCTACCCTCTCCTGCTCGGCGTCGTCGACGGAGATCCCGTCGACATCCTCCGCGCCCACGACTGGATCGCCGCTCCCTGGTACCGCCGCACACAACCCCGACGCACCGAAGCACGCCTCTACCGCCCACGAGACCAACGCCGCGCCACCGAACTCGGCTACATCCAGATCGACAACCCCGACGGCTACCCCGACCGCATCTCGCCAGGAGCTTGGATCGACGCACTCATCCCGCCGACCAGGAAAGGCTGAGCAAACCCACCTACCACGAAGAAGCCTCGGCGCCGCCCCGAAACGGCTGCGCCGCGGAATGAGAAGGGTCCGCAGATGCGCCAACACCTGCGGACCAGAACCCACCACACGGAAAGGCCCCGTGACGATGAATCCAGCCACCAACCTACTCGCCGAAATCACCGAGTACCTCCACGCCGACGACGTCGTGCGCAACGCATCCACGCCAGCAACGCGACTGGCCATCGCCGCCACCCTCATCCGCAAGATCCCCCGCCACGGAACCCCCGCACAAGCCGGATTCCGACTCCGCCTCGAAGACGAACTCCTGCTCACGCCCGCCACGGACGCCCCCTGATGTGGCGCCTTCACGCCGCCGGCACCGCCGCTGCCGGCCTCGCCTACGGTGTCCTTCTCCTGACTCGTATCCTCACGATCAGGTAGACACTGACCCAACGCCCTCAGCCGAAGAATCGCCCCACCCTCCGAATCACCGGAGGGTGGGGCGATGTCGTGCGCGCATCTTCCCTACGCGCACCCGCGACACTAGCCCACCCCTACGACAGAGCCAGATCGATCGTCGGGTGACCCGCGGCCGGAAATGGCGCTGGCGCACCGATGCCGTGCCTACTGCCGGCGATCCGCAAGCAGCCGCGGTGCCGAACCTGCTGGGACTACGCAGCCCTCGCGCGATCGCCCCGCCACGGTGATCGGAGGAAGCGGCAGCGTCAGGCAACTGTCGGCAGCCCCAGCCCTGCCGACGCCACGTCACGTCGGATGCTCCGCACCATAAGGAGCCGGCTACGCCGGCACTGAAACCGACCAAAAAGCGGTCGGTGTTTGTGTTGTTCCCACCATTCTTTTCAACTCGTCGCTGCACTACAAGGGCATGACTCCACTCGCTGCGCTCGCTCCGGCCCTCCGGGCTCGAAAACAATTTTGACGCGGTCGCTGCGCTCCCTTATTTCGCCAAAATTCTTTCCGCTCAACCCTTTCCGTTCCACTCCTCGCCGAAACGAAGGCCGGTAACAACACAAACCGCACCTAACAACAGTTCAGGAGGAACCTCATGTCCCAGCCCACCGACACCGAGCCCTACGAGGCCCCGGTTTGCAGCAGCTGCGCCGCCGCCATCGTCAACTGCGACTTCACCGGCCACGAGGGATTTCGGTTCGACCTGCTCATGTGCTTCCTGGCTGTGGCCGGACCGCTCGTGCACGACCGCACCGCCGATGTCCCCGACACCTTCGAATGGACCTGCACCGGATGCCACGAACTGTGCATCGGTGAGGCCGAGTGGATGACCACTCGGAACTAAGAGAAAGGAACACCCCCATGTCCGCAACCGTCTACCCCGTCGAGGTGTGCGACCGCATGATTGCCCGCTACCCCGACCGCATCGCGGACGCAGGCGGCGACGTCCAGTTCGCCGTGTGGCTCCTGGACGTGGATCGGCACCTCGCGCGCCGCCTCGGCGGCCTCGGCCACCGCGACATGCCCGACCTGTGCTGGGCCGACGCCTACGAATCGGGCACCAGCGCCCGCGAAGCCGCCCTCGACGCCATCTGCGAATGGCACGACAACGGAGACCTCGGACTCTAACCAGCGTCCGAACAACGCGCCAGCCGGTCCGCAGGACCCGGACCGGCTGGCGCGCCCCCACGGTAACCCACCCCGAAAGGAACATCATGACCACCACCAACGCGCCCGCCGCCGAGCTGCGCCACGTCGACCCCACCACCGTCGCCATCGCCGACAACATCCGAACCAACACCGCCGCCGTCACCGACCTCGCCGACAAAGTCGCAGACGGCGTGCTCGTCCCGATCCTGGCCTACCTCGCCGACGACGGCACCGTGACCGTCATCGACGGCCAGCTCCGCACCCTCGCCGCCCGCGAAGCCGGACTAGCGACCATCCCGGCCTACATCGTCCCGGTCACCGATCCCAGTGCCACCGACACTGAACGGATCATCGCCCAGTACATCACCAACGAGCACCGCACCGAGTTGCTCCCGTCCGAGCGGGCCAAGGCCATCGAACAGCTGCACCTGGCGGGAATGTCCGCGAGCAAGATCGCCAAGAAGCTGCGTCGCACCAAGGCAGAGGTAGACCACAGCCTCATCGTCGCCAAGAGCACCGAAACCCTTGACAACCTCGACACTCTGCCCGAACTGACCCTTGAGCAGGCCGCAGTCCTGGCCGAGTACACCGATGACCCGGAGGCCACCGACGACCTCCTCGAAGCCCTGTACGAGGGCCGATTCCACCACATGGCCCAGTACCTCGCCGACACCGCCGACCAGCGTGCCGCGATCGCCGCCGCCGGAGCCGATCTCGAGGCCGCAGGCATCACCTGGGGCAAGCACTACCAGGGCAGAGCGCTCCGCGAGTTCGTCAAAGTCGACAACGGCACCGCTATCACCATCGAGGACGTTCCGACCGAGCACCGCTACGCCCGAGTCTTCGCCGACGAGGAAACCACCTGGACCGCCGCCGACGGCACCGCCGTCGATGAAACCCTCATTGACTGGTCCCTCAAACACAACACCGACCAGGACGCCGCCCCCGCCGACGGGATGATCGACCCCCGAACCCTCACCCAGCACACCGAGGTACGCGCCGAAATCGACTGGCACATCATCAACCCCCAGGGCCTCGAAACCGTCACCACCCTGTGGGAATGGAGGCGCGCCAACCCCACCCAAGAAATCGGCAAGCAGATCACCGAACAGCAGCGCGCCGAAGAGGAAGAAGCCGCACGGCAGGCCCGCCGCCGCGTCAAGATCCTCAACAAGAAGGCCGTCGCCGCCCGCGAGGTCCGCATCACGCACCTCACCAGCTGGTTCACCCGCAAGACGCTCCCCAAGGAGCACAAGCAGGCCATCAGCCAGTTCGTCTCCGACACCATGTGGTCCCGCTACGAACTGTTCGGAACCGCCCGCCAGGACGGCGACGCCCGTAGCATCACCGCAGCCATGCTCGGCATCGACGAACGCGACATGACCGCGACCCTCGCCGACGCAGCCCCCGAACGCGCGCAGCTCATCGGCCTGGCCATCGCCGTCGGCGCGCACGAATCGATCATCGCCAAGGACACCTGGCGTGACCCCTACGGACGACGCGCCCGCACCGCCTACCTCGACTTCATCGCAGAGGTGACCGGCTACACCCTGGCCGACATCGAGAAGGCCATCGCCGGACACATCGACCCCAACACCATCGACCTGGACTGACCGCCCCCGGCCGGGTGAGCACCACACCACTCACCCGGCCCCCAGCCCAGGCCTCGCGCGCGAGCGGGTGCCGGCCCCATCGAGGGACCGGCACCCGCCGGCCAAACGGCCGAACAACGGAGCGACCCTGACGGGCCGCACCCACCCGATCGGTGCACGCCGCCCACCTCCGCTCCGCTCCGGCGACCACCGCACACCCCGCGGCTCCGCCGCGACAAGGAAACGGCCCTACCGGGCCGCTACAGCCCCTCCCCTGACGTGGTGCGGGCCGCTCCGCGGCCCCGCACCACCACACCCATCCTCACGCGCCCAGCTCACGCAGCGTTTCGTGAGCCTTCTCCAACGCCTTCAGCGCCCGCAGTCGTGCTCGTTCTGCCACCTGTGTATCGCGCACAATCAGCAGTTCGGGCGAATGCTCCATATCGTCGATGAGTCCTCTCAGATTCTCCAGACTCATCAGACGTTCCTCTTCCGTTACTAACCCGCAGAACGCTGACAAGTCGACCATCGACGAACGTTCATTATTCCACTCAATAGCGTCCAGAACAGGTTCCCTCCACGCAATTCCGTCCGCGTCCATCGCGTTGCGAAAAGCCTCAGAGACAGTCAGCTCAACTCCTGGTACTGGCGCTGAAATAGCGTTCTGAATGCGTCGAATCTCCCTCCAACGCAGCCGCTCCCGATGTAGGAAACCCTGATCATCCAAGACCATGAGAACCTCGCGAGCGGACAGGCCACCACCTCGCCTGCATACCGATTTGATGGTCACCAACTCCCACCAATCAGCCAGATCACGAGCCCGACAAACAAGGGCAAAAACGTCAACCATGACCGGAACTTTACGGTAAATGACCAATTCTCTGAAGGCCGGTGACAGCCGCAGCGTGAGTGCCCCGACGGCCAGGACCAGCACCATCACCTACGAATCGATCAGAGCTACCGCGACAGACAAACCTCACGCAGCCACGTCGCTCCCGCACAATCACCTTTACGTTGAAGTACGTCCGGGGCGGTTGCCTCGGGCGCTCGTCCGCGGTTCGGGGCGTGGCTCGACAATCACCTGTTGTCGCTGGTGGCTTGGCGGGGAAGGTCACCCCGGACCGTGACGGGTCGTTTCGGCCGCTGATTGAGATGTGTTCGCGAACTTGTCGCTGTGTAAAGGTGTGCCGGCGAAACCACCCTGACGAGGTGACCGCGTACGAGCAGAGAGGTTCATATGGTCGAAAGAGTCTGGGTTGGAATCGATGTCGGTCGTCACGCACACCACGCCGCCGCGGTCGACGACGCGGGAGTGGTGCTGTGGTCGCGACGAGTACCCAACGACCAGGCAGCCATCGAAGCGATCATGGACCGAGTGTCCGAGATCGAATCGGTGGTGTGGGCGATCGACATGACCGCACCGGAATCGGCCCTGCTCCGAGGGGTGTTGTCCAGCCGCGGCCAGCACGTGCGCTATGTCCCTGGTCGCGTTGTGCATAGCATGACTGGCGCGTTCGCCGGCGAGGGCAAGACCGACGCCCGCGATGCGGTGGTGATCGCCCAGACCGCCCGGCTGCGTGGTGATCTCGCGACAATCGCAATTCCCGACGATGTCGCGATCGAACTCGACTTACTGACCGGGCATCGCAGTGATGTGGTCGCTGAACGTACTCGAGGCATCAACCGGCTGCGCGGCCTGCTGACCCGCATCTTCCCTGGTCTGGAACGGTGCTTCGACTACTCAACGCTGACCGGCCTGGCGTTCCTCACGCGCTTTGCCACACCGGCTGCGATCGCCGCAGTGTCCGACGAGGAGATCTACGACCACCTACGCGGTCACGGTGTCCGCCGGCCCACCATCCCGAAGATGATCGCCAAGGCCCGTGCCGCCGCGGCCGCGCAGACCGTCACCCTGCCTGGCGAGGCGACCACGGCTCGGCTGGTGCAGCAGGCAGCCACCGCCCTGATAGCACTCACTCGCCAGATCAACGAGCTGGACAAACAGATCACCGAGGTGTTCCGCAAGCATCGCCACGCTCGGATTCTCGAATCCGTACCCGGCATCGGCACCCGAAGCGGAGCCGAACTCCTCGCGATCACCGGCGGCGACCTCACCTCTTTCGGCTCGGCCGCCAAACTCGCCGCCTACGCCGGACTTGCTCCAGTGCCCCACGATTCAGGCAACCGCCACGGCACCCTGCGCAGACCACAGCGTTACCACCGCGGACTACGCAAGGTGTTCTACATGGCAGCACTCAACAGCTCCCAACGCGACGGGCCATCCCGCGAGTTCTACCAGCGCAAACGAAACGAGAAACGCTCCCATGTTCACGCGCTCATCGCACTCGCCCGGCGACTCGTCGACGTTGTGTGGGCACTTATTCGAGATGGACGGTTGTGGACCCCTCAACCCGTCGCTCTGTCAACGACCCCACCGGTCGCCGCGTAGATCACTCATTTCGAGCGCGCCTCACGAAAGCTGTCGGCGGAAGTTGATACAACTTTCGGGTGCAATCGAAACATGAGGTGGCTGCGTCAGAGCGTCGACGCCACTGGCGCGGTGAGCGCAAGGCTGTGTTGGTTCGAGTGCCCGTCGGGCTCGCCGAGCAACTCGCCGCGGAAGCGTCGAGTCGAGGCACGTCTGTCAGCGAGTGTGCTGCCGCGATCCTTGCAGACGCACTTCACGAAGGGTCAGTAGCGTGACTCGAGTTGTGCAGGCCGCCGCCACCGAGGTTAAGGACACTCTCGCGCTGCGGAAGGCCCGTGGTGCGTTCTTCACACCGCCGGCGCTCGCCGACTTCGTCTCTCGTTGGGCAGTCCGTGATCCTCTTGACAGCGTCTTGGAGCCGTCGTGTGGCGAAGCTGCGTTCCTGATATCAGCGGCGAGTCGACTGGACGAACTCGGGGCGCCACGTACGCATGCCCAGCTCGAGGGGATCGAGATTCACGAGCCGAGTGCTCGGGCTGCGGCCAGTCTGGTGGAGTCGACCGGCCGCTCAGCAAGCATCCGAGTAGGCGACTTCTTCGAGGTCCCGAGCGAACGCAGATTCGATGTTGTTATCGGTAATCCGCCCTACGTCCGGTACCAGGATCATTCGGGTGCCGCTCGCCTCGCGAGCCGGCGTGCAGCTCTTCGTGGCGGTGTTGGTCTGACCGGCCTCGCCTCCATGTGGGCGGCAGCAACAGTGCACGGGGCCGAGTTCCTACGCCCAGGCGGGCGTCTTGGCCTCGTCGTGCCCGCGGAACTGCTATCGGTGAACTACGCAGCGGAGGTCCGCCGCTACCTGATGGAGCGGTTTGGGCGGGTACGTCTGGTCATGTTCACAGAGCGGGTATTCCCGGGTGTTCAGGAAGAGGTCGTGCTTCTCCTCGCCGAGGACGCACTTGCCGAGGGCGGCACGGATCATTGCGAACTGCACCAAGTCCGGTCGATCGATGACCTCGACGATGAACTGTCAACCGGTGCGGCACAGCACCGGTGGCGACCCGCACACGCGCGTGCGAAGTGGACACCTGCATTGTTGCCCGCCACCGCATTCGAGGCGTACTCAGATCTCGCCGACAGCACCGGATTCGGGGTGCTACACGAGTGGGGAGAGACCACTCTCGGCGCGGTCACCGGCCGCAACCAATATTTCGCCCTGTCACCTGCACAAGCACGGAAACTGCGCCTTCGCGACTCAGAGACAGTGCGACTGTCCCCTCCGGGAAGTCGCCACCTACGCGGTCTGTCGCTGTCGACTGAAGCGCTGAACAGGCTGGGTGCCGAAGGAGCGCAGACACTACTCTTCCGCCCCGGAGTCAAGCGCTCCGCGATGTCGCCAGGGGCCAGACGCTACCTGGACGAGGGCGAACAGTCCGGAGTGCACGAAGCCTACAAATGCCGTGTCCGCTCGCCGTGGTGGCAGGTGCCGATCAGCGAGCCCGCTGATTTGCTGCTTACCTATATGAACGCTGACACGCCGCGCATGACCACCAACTCAAGTAGGGCAGTGCACCTCAACAGCGTCCATGGGATCTACCTGAAACCCGAGCATCGACCTCTTGGGGCCGCGCTACTGCCCATTGCCTCGCTCAACACCGTGACTCTTCTCGGGGCCGAGCTCGTCGGACGTGCCTACGGTGGCGGCATGCTCAAGATCGAGCCGCGAGAGGCCGACCATCTACCGCTCCCCTCGCCCCAACTAGTAGAGCGGTTGGAGCCGGACCTACGGCATCTGCGAGCTCCGGTGCGCGAAGCGCTCCGCAGCGGCGATCTGCTCGGCGCCGTCCGGCTCGTCGACCACATTGTCCTTCGTGACGGGATGGGCGTATCGGACAACCAACATGCTGAGCTCGTTGCTGCGCATGCCCTCATGTCTGCACGCCGCCTCGCTCGTGCCGCGAACCCCCGGCGCAGTAGCTGATGGCGCGCACAGACTCGTTCAGCCAGTTTGATCATCTCTTCGGAGACGAACCCACCGACCCGTGGTCGCACCACCGTGGTGAAACTCCTGCCTACATCCCCGATTACCGACTTCTCGAACAGCTACTTGGAATACCCGTAGCAGAAGGCGCGGCCTCGGAGAGCGGCAAGTTCGCCAATGGAATCGATGCGTGGATCGCCCATGAGTTTCGCCGAGCTGGATTCGAGCGAGACGAGGTGTGGCCCAGAGCTTCTAGGCCTCGCGTGCTTCCGCGGGATATCAGCGTGCTGCTCGAGAAGCTGCCGGGTCCGCTGAGGGAACAGGTCGCTGCGCGACTACCGTCGATCGCCGCCGTTGCACCAGTCGACGCTCGTGTGCTCGGTCAGGCATACCCCAAGCAGGTCGATGTTGTGATCGCACGGTGGGACCGGGGACCGGAATTGCTCGTGTCGACCAAAGCGCAACTCTCAAGCTTCGGTAAGAACCTGCCCAACCGGTTCGAAGAATCCTACGGCGACGCCAGCAATCTCCGGGGCCGCTACCCGCTGGCTTCGGTGGGGTACTTCTTCGTCCAGCGCGCCACGATCATCCGCGATGAACCTGATGCATTCGAGCGCACGATCGACATGGTCCGAAAGCTCCGACATCGAGGAGATGTCAACGGCTACACAGCAACTGCTCTGCTTCTGGTCGACTGGGATGGGTCGAACGCCGAGACCGCCGTCACCGCATACCCAGAATTGGTGCCCGACGACATCAGCCCAGCGAGCTTTTTCACTGGGATGATCGACCATCTCCTGTCCGTCACGCCCATCTCGTACCACGTTCGAGTCAGGGAACGCCGAGAGCGCCGTGACCTACCACTGCCCAACAGTCCTGACGGCGGCTGAGAGATGGCAACCGCACGACTCGAGGTTGGGGAGACGGCTGCGTGAGCAACAACATACGAGCTGCTCAGACATACACGTCCGCGGCAAGAGAAGGGCCGTAGGATGGCTCGCCCGCAGCGCTGGGAGCTGCTCCTCAAGGCGTCACAACAGGAGGCTCTTCTCGCTGTCAGCCTGTTTAACGACCCCGGACGGGAACGCTCCCTCGAAGGATTCATCATCCACATGCACATCGCGTGGCTGTACGCCTTCCAAGCGAAGTGGATGCGTGCCGGCGAAAACTACCACGTGCTGAAGTCGGAGAAACCACTCCGCTACAAGCGGATCAACGACGAGCGGATGTCGCAACCTCTGGAATGGTTCGTTCGGCAGGAACACCCTACTGATCAGTCCGTCGTACGAGCCAACCTCGAGTTCTTCATCGCTCTGAGAAACAAGATCGAGCACCGGCACACCGGCACCGACGACGCACTGGCAACGATCGTCAACGGCGAATGCCACTCGATGCTTCTCAACTATGAAGAGTTCGTGACCGGATTCGCCGGCAAGAAGTACTCACTGGCCCACCGGCTACACTTCCCCGTGTTCATCGGGGGCTTCACCGACCAAGGCAAGAGCGACCTGCTGAAGCTGACCCAGACCCTGCCCAAGGATCTACGTACGTTCCTTGCCGAATACGATGCCGGCCTCAGCGATGCGGTCTCACGCGACCCCCGCTACTGCATGCGGCTCACCATTCTGCTGGAGAGCGGAAACCGCAAGGGAGACTTGTCACTGCAGTTCGTCAACTACGATGACCTCACAGAAGAGGAGCGCGTCACCGCCGAAGAGATCGCCAACAAACGGGGATATGTAATTACGAAACAGAAGACGCGCCCCGTCTCGAACGACGACAAGTACAGGCCTGGTGCCGTCGCCGCGAAGGTGGCCGCCGAGATCCCGTTTCACTTCGCCCCGTCGCACGAAATGGCGGCAGCGTGGAGAAAGAACCACTGGCGACCCCCGAAGGGAACCGGCGACCCGCGAAACACCAGGTCGGACTTCTGCGTCTACGACAGCGCGCACGGCGACTACCTCTACACAGAGGTGTGCGTGAAATGGCTGATCAAGAAGTGCAAGACGGAGGCAGGATTTCGTGAGGCGACGGGTTTGACTCCGAGACCGAAGGATTCTTGATGTGGATGCTTTCTCAGCCAAGCCATCCCACGAACCTTAGCTAGCCGTTCTCGGCCTCATAGGCCCAATCGGATTGCGGTCAAGCGTGCCTTCACCCAAGGCAGCTCTGTGCGGCAGCACCTGCTCACGCTGAAGCTTGCGTTCCCGCATTGAGATCCCCGCCGCTGTGGTCAAGCAGGGGGCACCCAGTCCGAGCAGCCCTCGGCACCGCCAGCCCTGCCGACCCCAGCGCCACGTCAACCGGACCTGACGCCTCCGGCGTCCAAGACGGCCCGTCCGATGCCGGCTCCTACCGTCGCCTCAACCATCGGGAATGAACCGCTACGCGGTGCCTCACACCGAGAAAAGCGCTCGGTGTTTGTGTTGTTCCCACCATTCTTTTTAACTCGTCGCTGCGCTACAAGGGCGTGACTCCGGTCGCTGCGCTCCCTCCGGCCCTACGGGCTCGAAAACAATGTCCACGCGGTCGCTGCGCTCCCTTATTTCGCGGACATTCTTTCCGCTCATCCCTTTCCGCTCCACTCCTCGCTAAAACGATGGCCGGTAACAACACAAAGCCGCCACATCAACAGTTTGGAAGGTATCGCCATGAATCAGCCCACCGACACCGCAACGAAAAGTCGGCGGCGTCCTCGCGCGCCGCCGCCAGCGCCACCACACCGACCACCGTCAGACAGAGCGGCACACAGGACCTGTGCCGACCAACGATGAAAGGCCAACCATCATGGCTATCAAGATCAGCACCGACACCGACATCGTCACCTCCGCAGCCGGAGTCATCGGCTTCGCACCGCGCGAATCCATCGTCACCATAATGCTCACGAACGACCAGCAGATGGCCTTCACCGCCCGCCATGACATTGCGGACAACAAGCTGCACAATGTCGGCGCAGTCGGCGAGAGTCTCGATGCCCAGTCCGCGATCGTCGTCATCGTCTCCGAAGAACTCGACGCGGCCGACGTTGAGCAGCTCGCCGCCCAGGCCACCACCGTCTACGCGGCCCACGGCATCGCAGTCGTCCGCCGACTGCACGCGCCCGTCATCCAGTACGGAGCCCGCTGGACCAACCTCGACACCAAGGACACCGGACTCGTCGACGATCCCGACGCGTCGACCGCCGGACTCTACAGCCGACTGACCGGAGGAGCGCCCACCGACAGCCGCGAGACGCTCGTCGCCGACATCGAGCGCACCGTCGCCGAATACACCGGCGACGACTACGCCCGCATCACCGCCAGCCGAGCACTCGACGAACTCAGCACCGTGATCACACATGGCACGCCGACCGAGGTCGCACCGGACGAACTCGCTAAGAGCCTTGCGACCTACTCGCGCATGGGAGGGTTCCGCGACGCAATCCTTCGTCTGGCCCTCAGCGAACGTGGCGCCGCCGCCGAGGCCCTCATCGAGCTGGCCCGGCACCTCCGAGGACAGGACCGCGCACACCTGCTCACCGCAGCAGCCGCTGCGATCTACCTCACCGGCAACGGAGGTAAAGCCCGAATGCTCCTTGACGCAGCCAGAACCGCCGCAGACGGTGACTTGCTCGGCATCGGCATGATCCTCACCCGCGTCCTTGAGAGCGGGATCCCGCCGGAGATCCTCGCCGAGGCCATCGCCGCCACCGACTAGGCAGCAGTGAGCCGGTGGTCAGACCAAAACGGCCTGACCACCGGCATCGCCGTCCACACCGCGCGACGCCCACGACACATCGACGCCCACCACACCCGACGCCGCCGAACCGAAGGCGCCAGCGAACACCGCTGGAACAGACGCGACCGCGACCTCTACCTCAGACATCATGAATCCACCCTACGTCCGCACCCCACAGCGACGCCGCCCCATCGAGGGGCAGGCGCCCGCACCGGACGCGCCGCACGCCAGCGGCAGCCGGTAATCCCTGCCGGACCCGCGCCACGTCTGCCCGTTCCTGACGCCTCCGGCGTCCGAGACGGCCCGTCCGATGCCGGCGACTAGCGTCACCTCACCCATCGGAACGAACCGGCTTCGCCGGTGCGGCCCCTTGCCAACCCCACGCGAGCGACGGGGTTTGTTGTGAGGCCAATTCTTTTCACTTCGCTCACTCCACGCAAGGGCCTGACTCCTCGCTACGCTCGTCGGCCCTACAGGCTCGAAACAATATCCACGCGCTCACATACGTTCGCTTATTTCGCGGACATTCTTTCGCTCACACCCTTGCGTTCCGATCACTCAGTAAACGATGGCCGGCAACAACAAATCCCCACCCACCAACAGTCAGGAATAACCCTCATGACCCAGCGAACCACCACCGCGCAAGAAACGATCGAAATCGACAACAATATGCCGCGCGGCCTGCGCCGATCGCTAACCGAAAAGGACACCACCATGTATGCCCCGGCCGTCATCCCCAACGACCTCGCCAGCACCTACACCGGAATCTTCTGGACCGCCGCCAACAACCTCACCGGCCACGACGACGACGTCATCACCGCCGCCACCCGCGCAGCCGCCGTCAACGAACACCATGCACGCATCATCGAACAGCTCGCCGTCAACCGCGCCCAGAAACTCCACCCCACCAGCATCGACCCCCACAACCCGCCGACCCGCTGGACCTGGTGGCAACACCACCTCTCCCGACTGCAATCCTGGACCGTCCTCGCCACCCTCGCCGACGAATACGCCAGCCACGACGACCACCTACAGGGCCTCCGCAGCGGCACCTGGCAACCCGCACCCACCACCAACGAATAGCCCCAAACACCCCAAGAAGAAGGCGAAGTACGACGTCGAAGAAAACAAAGTAACCGCCCGACGAATCGACATATAATCGTTGCCTAAAATACTCGAATAAGCCTAGCAATATCGCGCGTACTCGATTATGATGAAAGAAACGAACACGGCTCGACTCGCACTAGATCAGGATACGAAACAATGAGCACAGAGACCCCTACCATCACCGTCTACACAAAGCCCGCATGCGTGCAATGCAACGCCACCTACAAAGCTCTCGACAAGGCCGGAATAACCTACGTTGCCGTCGACATCTCCACCAACGACGACGCCCGCGACTACGTCCTTTCACTCGGCTACCTCCAAGCCCCCGTCGTCGTCGCCGGAGACGACCACTGGTCAGGGTTCCGCCCCGACCGCATCAAGCAGCTCGCCGCCGCATAACCCACCGCAAGGCCAGAAGGGACCACACCATGACCGGCACCGACCACGACGCGCACCAGCCCGCCGACACCGTGCCGGCCACCACCAACGAGGAAGACGACGACATGACCGCGACCCTGGAGCATCCCGCACTCGAGACCGTCCACGACGCCACCGACACCCTCGTCGGCCTCCCCACTGACCTCGACGACATCGACGCCCAGATCCACGCCGAACTCGACTTCCTTACCTCCCTCATCTGGTCGCCGGCCACCGCGGCCGCCATCCACGCCCTCGTCGGCGACCACCAGCACCGCGACAGCACCGGCGGCTACCCGGCCGACCGAATCCCGATGAATCATCCGTTGTTTCTCAGCCCGATCCACGGCCGGATCTTCCGGACTGTCGTCGAGCTCGTCGACGAAGGCGCGCCCGTCACCCCGCAGATCCTCATGACCCGCATCGGCACCACGGACCGCGCCGCCCGCCAAACCCTCATCACCATCGCTGCACCCACCGGCCACGGCCCACTCCCCGGCGGCAGCGACGTCCCGTACCTCAGCCGCGGCATCGTCGACGCCTACTACCGCCGCGGCTACACCGCACTCCTCGCCCGAATGCAGATCGCGCTCGAGGACGCCGACACCGACGACCTCGCCGGCCACTGGACCACCCTCACCAACCACCAGCAAGCAGCCGAACGCCGCCGGTTCGCCGTCACCGACGCCCTCGCCAAGCTCTGATCCAGCAGAAGGAGAAGACCGATGAACGCCCGCCACCTCGACCACATCACCGAACACCATCCACGGCAGCAGCTGCATGTCCCCTACCTCCTGCTGCACGGACCGATCACCGACCGCAGCCCCGCCGCCGACCTCCACACCGAGCCGTCCGGCCGGGTCACAGTCCGCCGGCACCCGGTCAACCGCGCCGACTTCATGGTCCGCATCACGTGCGCCGGCCACCCCGACCCCGTGTGGACCAACGCCGGCAACCTCGCACACCGCCGCTGCGACGACTGCCTCGACATCTGGACCGACCGGGCCGCCGAAGCACACGAGATCAGCGGAACCGCCGACGCCAGCCTCTACGCGCTCACCGACCTCACCACCACTGTCGCCGGCCGCCGAGAAGCCTTCCTCCTGCACGCCAACGAACTCCCCGACTCCTGGTACGAGGACGAAGGAGACCAGTAATGGCCACCCCAACGACCTCACAACAGATCCAGGACGAGGACGACGCCGCGCGCCTGCGCCACGAGGGACGGTCCTGGTCCCTCGTGGCGCAGGCCCTCGGCGTCACCACCGCGACCGCCAAACTCATGGCCGCAGCCAGCGACCAGCGCGCGACTGACCGAGCCCAAGAACATCAGATCGCACTGTTCTGACAAGACCGACGAGAAGAGGACCCGGCTATGGTTTCAAGCCCGACATATACTGGACACCCAAACGAAGGGGGAGCCATGACCACGAAGAAGCGTGTACTCAGCGTGCAGGAGTGCCGTGCTCGGGCAGCAGCACTGCCGGAGGAGTGGTACAGCGCCAGTGCTTCCGCAGCCTCAACGATGGCCGGCATGCCGCTGACCACTGAGGACTTCGACGCCCTGCGCAGGATGCGCAGCGGGGAAACGACCTTCGCAGAAGAGCGCGACCGCATCTTGTCGGAGACCCGACAGCGCACCGCTCAGACACGTCAGGCCAAAGCCGAGTGAGCACAGAAGACCCCAACGACATCGAGGTCCCGGCCAATAAGGTCGGGGCCTCGACTGTTGAAGAACTCGAGGCAGTCGAACGCCTCGCAGCAGCGAAGCGGATCATCGAACTCGACTCCTACGACTACCTCGACCGCGATGACTACGATCCCGGGCTGCGTCCAGAGGTTCTGACTGCACTCGAAGCCCGACGCTTCGACGTCAGCTACCTCCAGGCCATTCACGCCTACATCCTCCAGGATGTCTACGACTGGAGTGGACAACTGCGTGTGGCCGGGCAGCACACATTCGCAATGGGGATCAAGCATGCACCACCTGAAGTTATGCGTCAGCACCTTCCCCTGTTGGAATCCGATATTGCCTTGGATCGCCCGGACCTCGACACCCCAGCCCAGCAGGCGCTCGAAACAGCAGCACATCACTGGTCGCAGATGACCTACCTGCATCCTTTCGTCGACGGAAACTCCCGCTCCCAGCGCGTGTTCTTCAATGAGTACCTACGCGACGCCGGCTGGGACATCGACTGGAACAAGGTCGACGCCGGAGCGGTCCACGCTGCTCGCCACGTCAGTCTCGTGTTCAACGACCCGACCTACCTCGCGGCCCAACTTGATCGCGGTCTCGTCGGGTTCGGCGACCCCGCAGCGGTTGGATCACTCGGCGAACTAATGCAAGTCGAGTACGCGCGCGACAAGAAGTCAGTCGAAGACATCTACTTAGCGATGTTCGGGTACGCCGAGGAGGCAACGGCAGACAACGGTCGAAACGGATACACCTTCATCAAGGACTACGCAGCCGCTCAGCGGCCGCAAAGTGCTGCTGAACGCGCCGCCCGACTTGCGTCGCGTGGCACCAGCCGTACGTCTCCTACGACCCAATCATCGCGGAGCAACCCGATACCGAGCTCCCGGCCGACAGGAAGTTCCGAACGATCTGGCTGGCGGCACTCATCATCCCCTGAGCGCTAGTCCCCGCTCTCTAAGCCGCTCCTCTCTTCGCCATGATCGTTCAACAGCGCATGCACACGCTGGCGGCTTACCCCGAGCGTGGCCCCAATCTCCGGCAGCGATATTCCCTGGTTCCGCATGAACTGCGCCAGCGCCAATCTGGACCGCACCGACTCCCTATTCGCGGCCTTGAGTGCGGTGTCGGCGGCTTCGACGTCGCCGACCAGCCGAGCAAGGTCCGCAGGCCACCGAATCGACCTCCCCGATTCCTCAGCGAGCATCCGCACCTGACGTAGTGAAACACGCCCCACTCCGACGACGAACCAGCCGTCGCCGGCCCGCTCCACGATGATCTCGCCCATGACGTTCATCGAAGACCTCCCGCCCACATCTGTCAATAGCCTATTGACGGGCGAATTGGTGTCCGACTACGGTACGTGGTACCCAGCTCTGCCTCCGGGAGGTGAGAAGGTGGTTCCCGCAACGATTTGGACGGTCGAAGTAGAAGGGGACCACCCCGATGGATGAAACACGCCCGGACCTGGCAGCCAGGGACGAACTAGGAGGTAGGCACGATGTTGAACGCACTCGAGACACTGCGGGGACAGCTGATCGAGCAGGAGATGCCGACGGACAAGATCGAGCAGGAGCTCGAGGCCGCCGAAGTGCAGATCGCGACTCTGATCACCGAGCACACGCACCTGCTGAACGCACAGTGGAGGCGGGACCACCCCGGCAGGCAGCCGACGTTCCCGGAGTTGCAGAAGCTGCACAAGCGGGCTCGGATGATGGGCGAGGAAGTGTTTCTGGCCCAGTTGACCGAGATGCCAACGGATCGGGAGGAGCCGGAGCCGGAGCTGCAACAGTCGCGCACGACGAATTGGTGGCTCGACGAGACCCTCGAACCGAGCGAGCAGATGCAGGAGTTGGCCGATCTACTGTGGCCGGACCGGACGGTTCGGTTCCGGGTGTGGGCGGCGGATCTGCTCGAAGCGCGGAGGCTCGACCACCTGCCGGTGCCCAGCAGTCCGCAGGACGCTCTCGCGGGCGACGTCGCGGACGAGGTCGATCGCGTACTGATGACAATCAGCTCTCAATCTTCGACCTAGACGACTACCGCGCCCCGAGTAATCCGGCGCTGGCCGACCCTGGCGGCACCGTTTTGCCACCGGCCGACGGGAGGACACTGCCTACAGTCGATCAGGACGAGCCTGGCGTGCCGATGTCCCAGTGGTCGACGCGGAAGGTCGAGATGGCCCGGCGGCCCGACGGAAGCATGGTCGCTGTTGACGCCGACACGACTGTGGCCGGGTTAGAACCGGATCCTGCTCCACTCGACGAGGCCCGCGCCGATCACGACCAGGACACTCGCTCATCGACAGCCTCACCGGTCACGACGGAGCACTCGTCTCGACCCGCTGCGGCAAGGTTCGTGCATCCAGGTCACCAACTCGTACCCACCGGAGCGAAAGCTCGCGCGCGTGCCAACATCGCCGCGGTGCAGATCGTCCGCACCTGCCGTGAGGAACAGCGACCAGCGACGCCTGCTGAGCAGGACGTCCTCGCTCAATGGTCAGGATGGGGCGCGATTCCGGAGATCTTCGACGAATCAAGAGGCGAATGGGCCGCGGACCGAGCCCGGCTACGCGAGCTGCTTGGACCGGACGAGTGGGCAGATGCCCGTGCTTCCACGCTCAACGCTCACTACACCGACCCTGCAATCGCCCAAGTCATGTGGGATGCGCTGCAGAGGGCTGGATTCGAGTCTGGCCGAGTCCTCGAACCCGGCGCCGGATCGGGTACGTTCATCGCGCTCGCACCCGAAGACGCGGTCATGGTCGGCGTCGAGAAAGACCCAGTGACCGCTGAGGTAGCGCACTTGCTCAATCCCCATGCGCAGATCCGTCTTGAAGGTTTCGAGGTCACCAACGTCCCTGAGCGGAGCTTCGATGCGGTGATCGGCAACGTGCCGTTCGGGAAGTTCTCGGTCCCCGACCCAGTGTGGAACCCGCACAACCACTCGATCCATAACGCATTCCTGATCAAGAGCTTGCACCTGACAGAGCCTGGCGGGTGGGTCATGGCCATCACTACTGCCGGAACGCTTGACGCGCAGAATCGGCGTTCCCGTGAGGCGCTCGCTGAGCTGGCCGACCTCGTAGGCGCGGTCAGGCTGCCGACTGACGCCTTCAAAGACGTCGCCGGCACCTCGGTAGTCACTGACATCCTGATGTTCCGCCGGCTGGACAGTCCTCGACCGAAGTGGGACAAGCCTGCATGGATCGACACCACCGAGGTGGACGTTCCTGCGGCCGACGGAGGCCTGGAATCGGTGCGGATCAACGCCTACTTCACTGAGCCCGAGCATCGCGAGCACGTGCTTGGCACGCTCTCGGTCGGCCGCGGCCTCTACCGTGACGGGTCGCTGACTGTCAGCGGCCGCGACGCCGACCGACCGCTGGCCGATCAGGTCCGAGAGGCGCTCACAGACGTCGTCGATCGCGCGCTACGGCAGGGCGCCGGACACAGCCCGCGGCCACGAACGGAAGATCAGATTCACAAGTTCGCTACTGGTCTCGGGACGCCGGCGACTCTGTATGCCGATCAGGTCACTCCCGGTCATATCCGCTATGACGTCGAGCGCAACGTATTCGAGTCGGCGGATTTCAGTGGCCAGTGGCAAGAACTCACCATGCCCAAGTCCCGGATGAAGGAAGCGCGGCACCTGCTACGTCTCCGGGATCTTGGAACCGAACTGATCGCTGAACAGACTTCGGAGGCGAGCAACCCGGATCGTAAGGCGCAGCTTCGCAACGAACTAAATGCAGTCTACGACGCGTACCACTCCGCGTACGGTCCGATCAACCGCTTCGCAGTTCACGGCGGCCGAGCGCGGACACCAGAGGAAGCCGCCGAACGGCTCGCAACGCGAGTGCAGAAGTGGCGGGTGGCCAACCCTGAGACTAACGGCCGGCCGTGGCAGGGCGAGCTGCCCGAGGACACGCTCGCTGCGCTCACAGAAGAAGCATGGGCCCCGACCTCGGTAAGCGTGCGACAACCACATCTGGAAAAGCTGCGACGCGACCCAGGTCTATCGGTAGTGCTGTCTCTGGAAAACTTCAACGAGGATGACCAAAGCGCGCGCAAGGCGGACATCTTCGTACGCGATGTCGTTGTCGCACCCGAACGCGCCGAACATGCCGAGTCCTCCGCAGACGCCGTCGCGATCACGATGGCGGAGAAGGGGCGGGTCGACCTTGAACGGATTGGCGAGCTCCTGGGTCTGCAGGACCACGACGAGATTCGTACCGCCCTCGGCGACACGGTATTCATCTCGCCTGACGGCACAGGGGATCTCATTCCGGCCGAGCATCTGCTCACCGGCAACGTACGCCAGCGTCATACACGATTGACAGAACTAGCCTCGGCGGCCGAAGACACAGTGCTTGCCGGCGAATACACTCGCGCCGCCGCCGCGGTCGCCGAAGTCATCCCGAATGACCTCGCTGCTACCGACATCGGCCAAGTGCAGCCAGGAGTGACGTGGGTATCCCTCGAGGACTACAGGCAGTTCATCGTCGAGGCTCTCGGAGGCCCGAGCGACACCACCGTTGAGCGTGCGGCAGGTAGCTGGGTAGTTACCGGGAGCCCGTATCGATCAGACCGCGCCCGCTACGAGAGCGAGTTCGGTGCGGAAAGCCGGGACTCGCGCAAGTCGCTCAACGCAGGCCAGCTGTTCCAGAAGCTCCTGAACCAGGAGCCGATCAAAGTCAGCAACCCGCAATCGGAGATCGAGGCCGGCGCGCCACTGGTGGATCAGGAAGCAACGATCCGAGCACAGGTGCAAGCAGAGAAGATCGCGGCTGAGTTCGGTCGCTGGGTCTGGTCAGACCCAGAGCGCAGCACGAGGCTGTTGCGCGAGTTCAACGACCGCTTCAATTCCTTCGTCCCGCCCGCGTACGACGGTTCGCACCTGACGCTGCCGGGACTGTCCCCCGACTTCGAGCCCCACCCCTACCAACGGGCGGCAGTCGCACGCATGATCGCCGAGCCGACGGTGCTCCTCGATCACGTTGTCGGCGCCGGCAAAACGGGATCGATGCTCATGGGGGCGATGGAGCTCAAACGTCGTGGTCTCGTCTCACAGCCGTGGCTCGTGGTCCCGACCCATCTGATCGAGCAAATGACGCGCGAGTCCAAGCAGTGGTACCCGGCAGCGCAGATACTCGCAGGCCGCCGCGGAATGACTGACGAAGATCGCCGGCAGTTCGTTGCGCAGACCGCGGTCAAGGAATGGGATCTGGTCATCATCCCCGCGAGTGTGTTCGAGAGGATCAATGTTCATCCGGACCGCAGACGTAACCACCTCGAACGCCAACTCGTCGAACTCGGCATCGAACTGGACCAGAAGCTCGGCAGCGGATCGACCGCGACGATCAAACGGATCGAGCAGGCGAAGAAGACTCTCGAGAAGCGCATAGCGAAGTTGCAGACCCTCAAACTCGACGATGGTGTTCGGTTCGAGCAGTCGGGATGCGACTACCTGATCGTTGATGAGGCACACGGGTACAAGAACCGCCAGCGGGTCGCGTCGATTGACTCACTGGCGCACGTAGGATCGGCAAAGGCCGAAGACCTAGCGATGAAGCTCGACCTGCTACGGGAGCGAGCGCGACACAAAGCCCTCGCTGAGGGACGATGGCTCGTCCCCGGTCAAGAGAAGGTGGCGACCTTCGCTACCGGTACACCGATCGCCAACAGCCTCGCTGAGGCGTGGGTGATGCAGTCCTATATGCGACCGGACATTCTCGCATCAGCCGGCGTCGCATCAGTCAACGACTGGTCTGCGATGTTCACCAAGACCACCTCGCAGACTGTCACCAACGCAACTGGAACACAGCTCCGCGTGGTCTCCAGCGTCAACTCGTTCAGCAACGTCCAGTCGATGTATGCACTCTCCGCAGTATTCTCCGATGTCGTCGTGCGCGACCAGGTGCCGGCAAACCTTCCTAAGTTCGGCGCCCGCAAGATGATCCTCACCGAACCCGGCCAGGAAGTCCGCGACTTCATCACCGACCTCGAGTACCGCAGCGATCACATGCCCGATGATCCGCGGCTCGACAACCCGCTCAAGGTGCTCAACGACGGACGCAATGTCGCTCTCGACCCCAGACTGGTCGGACTCACCCCATCCGAAGATGGCCGAACTCGCGCGGAAGCAGTCGCTGAGACTGTTGCGGCGATCCACCATCGAGACAACGAGCGCGTCTACAACGACGGAGCGGGTCAGCCCTCACCGATCCCGGGATCACTGCAAGTCGTCTTCTGCGACCGCGGTACTCCGAAGCCCGGTGGACAGTGGTCGGTGTATGACGCGGTCCGCGGCGAGCTGGAGCAGCGCGGTGTGCCGGCCGAGCAGATCCGCTTCATCCACGACGCCGTCACACCGGCCCAGCGGAACCAGCTTTTCGACGACTGCCTTGCTGGCCGTGTGCGCGTTCTCATCGGGTCCACCGAGCGCATGGGAACCGGAATGAACGTTCAGCGCCGCCTCGTTGCCCTCCACCACATGGACGTGCCGTGGCGCCCAGCGGACCTGGAACAGCGCGAGGGGCGCATCATCCGCCAGGGAAACCAGAACGATGAGGTCGAGATCTACAGCTACGCCACAGCTGGAACCACCGACACAATCATGTGGGGCAAGGTGGAGGCGAAGGCAGCGTTCATCAGCCAGTACAAGCAAGGGCTGATCGACAACACCGCGGACGTCGCCGACATCGAGGAGCAATCCCTGACCGAGGCCGCCGCGGCCACGAAGGCCGCGGCCACCGGTGACGAGCGGTTCATGCGAATGGTCGAGTTGCAGAACGACGTCGACCGCCTCACTGCACTCGAGAACACTTTCCGGGACGCTCAGAACCAAGCGCGCTTCGACCTTCGCACCCTCGAGAAGAAGATCCCCGCGCTGTCGGCGAGCATCAAGGTCGTCACACCCCTAGCGGAGTCGATACCGGACTGGGACGCAGCAGGGCGACCCCTCACCGTCCTTGGGGCTGGCGAACCCGCGGCGCATCCAGAACGCCCTGAACGAGGTGAGGCGTTACTCGAAGCGATCCGCTTCCGCTGGATGGGTCTGAAAGGAATGGGCGCCGGCCACTACAAATCGATCGCTGAGTTCCCCAGCGGTGTGCAGCTACAAATGTCGCGGCCGGCCGATGGCGAAGATATCCACTTGCGGCTGTTCGGCGGTGCACTCGACGAGCCGATCTGGATGCGGAACCTCGACGCCGACAGCACACTCAAGTCGACCTCCCTGTCAGCTACCGCGAGCGGAATCTTGACTCGAGTGGAGAATGCTTACGCCGCCATCGCGACCCGGCCTCAACGACTCCAGCACGACTTGGAGCGGGCGATTAGCGACAAGGATCTGGCCGCGGTACGCGCCGACGGAGTCTTCCCCGATGCGGATCGGCTGACCGGACTTCGTGTCGAGCTGCAACAGATCAAGATGGCGATCGAAGCGGCACAGAACTCGCCAGAGGAACGAGCGCGCCGCGAGGCTGCCCAGCTTCGCCTGGCCAGCAGCGGGCGAGAACCCGGATGGAGTCTGCAATGGAACCCCACCAAGCAGATGCTCGAGGAGTCGCCATGCGACTCGGTCGATAGGTACCGAGCAGCAGTGCAGATTGGCGAAGCTCGCCGATCAGCGGAATGGCACCGCACCCACGCTCCTGACGGCAGAGAACTCACCCCGTCCGAGATCGCCGCGAATGTCGCCCGCCGCGGTCTCAAACCGATCAGCCCGGTGAACTCCAGACCCCAACCACCAACGCAGAGCACACGCGACGCTAGTCCCAACCGTTCAACCCAACCGCGCGAACCGGGACTGGAACTGTAGAGCTACCCACCAGATGGAGGCGGTCACCCTGCACAGGGTGACCGCCTCCATCGTCTTCACTCCCCGACTACGTGCCGGCCGACGATCTTCAACGCTGAATCTGTCGCCGGTACTCGGCGTCGTACGCTGCCTGCCGCCGGCCGTGCCACTCGGCCTGCTGCATGGCCATCACCCACTGTTGATGTTGCTGGGCCTGCGCTCGCCGCCAGACAGCAAGCCGTCGCCGGTTGATGATGAACCGCGCGACGAAAGCAATCGTCACGAGCCACGACAACGTGATGACGACGACGAGCATCTGTGTACCTGACAGCTCGTGCTGGACCATGAGTCCAGCCGTCAGCCCGATGAACAAATAGAACACGATGCCGAGACCGAGTGCCTTCAGCAGCCACACGGCCACACTGGGCCGCCGCCTCGTCGGCTGATGCGGCGGCGGGAACGGTGCGCTCATGATCGACTCCTGTCTCTTCGGCTGTCACCGTATCGGCACGCGATGACATCTGTTCCTCTCGACCTCGACTTCGTCTGGCTGAGCCCGGGCAGTCAGCCCAGGACCCACATCTTCTCCCCAGCCCGTCCCAGGCCTGGAAGCAGCGAATCGTGCGGTCCACGCGCGCCGAACGGGCCTCCCTGCGGTCGGGCTCTGCTTTCCACTCCGCTGCGCTCCGTTCGCAATCTACCACGCGGAGCGCGGAGCAAGCTATTGTTTAGGCATGCCTAAACGTTGCGTACCTTTGCTTTCGCCGGTACGCTGAGACCGAATCGTTGATGTCGGCGGGGTTCCCCGGAGGGGATCGCTGCGCTGGGCTCGGTGGCCGGAGGCCAGGGAGGCGGGGCTCATGAATGAGCAGGACCCGAACGCTTCGCGCGCGTTCCTCCGCCGGCGTCGGCGCAACGTGGTCGGTGGTCGCACCAACAAGATCGAAGTGAAAGTCACTGCCGTAGAGCAGCAGCGACTACGTGCTGCCGCCGACGACGCCGGCGTCAGTGTTCAACGACTGATGGTTGCGCGAACCTTGTCACCTGTTGCGGCCGTGCCAGTAGGACGGGAAGAGAAGGTTGCGGCCTGGCAGCAGGCTGTGGACATGCGCAACTTGATCGCTGGCATCGGCGTCAATCTCAATCAGATCGCTCGACAGGCGAACTCCGAGGCTGAGATTCCGGCAGAGTTCGCCGCGGCGTGTGCAGGTGTCGATCGCGCGCTCTCCCGGATCACCGCCGCATTCAACGAGGTCTTCAACGATCCCTCGACGAGGATCGGCGAGTGATCCCGGCGATCTCATCCGGCGCACGGATGTACGGTCTGGTCTCGTATCTCGCCGGCCCGGGTAAAGCGAACGAACATGAGAACCAGCACGTGCTCGCCGCCAGTTCCTCCGAAGTGTTCTATGCCGGAGGCGCTGGAGCTGTGCTCGATGCCGAGCACGTTCACAATCTCGCGGCGACCCTCGATGAGGCTCGAGTGGTGTTCGGCGCCGAAGTTGTGCGGCGCGACAACAGGAAGCTCGCGGCCGCCCGTGAACGTGGCCTGGGCGGGCGTGCAGCGCTGGCTGAGGCCAGCATCGATGAGAATGTGTGGCACTGTTCGCTGTCGCTACCTCCGGAAGCCGGGGCACTCGACGATGCCCAGTGGTCGAGCATCGTCCACGAGTTCATGGAAGAAATGGGCTTCGACGACCCGGATCACGCACAGGCTCGCTGGGTGGCGATCCGTCACGGGGTAACGAAGAACGGTGGCGATCACGTGCACATCGCAGCATCACGTGTGCGTGATGACGGGTCGGTCGTGCAACTGTTCCGTCCACACCCGGAACGTAGCGACCGCAAGGAAGGCGACTGGCCGCGCGCACAGCGTGTGTGCCGCGCACTCGAAGCCAAGCACGGTCTGGAAGTTCTGTCCGGTGGCCGAGACATGCCTACCCGCGGCACCGCCCATGCGCAGTCCGCGCACGCGGACAAGGCCGGCCGACCGGAGGCTCCCTCGGCCGAACTGGCTCGGCGCGTGCGGGCGGCCGCGGTCGCGTCGGAGAGCGAAGCGGAGTTTGTGCGACTGGTGCGGGCCGACGGATTGATTATCCGGCCTGCACACTATGACAAGACCGACCCGAAGGCCGTCACCGGATTCAGCGTCGGCCTGCCGGCGAGTGAGTACGCCAACCGGCACGGAAAGCCGATCATGCACGGCGGCAAGAAGCTCGGTGAAGATCTGTCATTGCCACGACTTCGTGAACGATGGATCGACGACAAGAACGCACGCGCTGATGCCAGGTCGGCGTGGGAACATGCGTCACGCAATGCTGCACCGTCTCCTCCCCCACCGCCGCGCGGTGAGCAGCCTGTCATCGCTCAGCTCGCGGCTGTCGATGACAGGCTGCGCTCGATCCTCCGACCGCTGGCTCAGTCGTCGGCGACCGAGGCCGATTATGTGCGCGCGGTCCGTGCTCACCGCGACGTGTTGATTCGTCCACGGTTCGCCCGCGGCTCCACCACCGAAGTCACCGGCTACAGTGTCGCGCTCCGGCCCAGTCTGGCCGCAGACAGCGACGGTAAGCCGGCATGGAGGTCGGCCGGATACCTCGCTGACGAACTGAAGCTCTCGTCGCTTCGGCAGAGGTGGCCCGGCGGCACCGACCATCAGAAGCTGGCCGCGGCGGCGTGGCGTCGCGCGGACGTGACGCCCGTACACGCCGCCGACTCGCGGCCGGCCGGTCCTCGCGCGGCGGCCGCGGCCGAGGCGGCCAACCGTTGGGAGAGACGCGTTAACTCGGTCTCAGATAGGACGTCGAAGTCGTGGCACACTGCCGCCGGTGACACTGCCGCCGCGGTCGGTGCGGCGGCCCGCCACATGGGCGGTGCGGACGCGCGTGATCTGAACCGGTTGGCCGATGCACTCTCCGGCGCCGCCAGCGAACGTCGCAGCACCGGAGCGGCCGGAAGCCGCGCGCAAACGCGTAGTGCTGTCGCTCGTGTCGCGGCGACGATGATCGCCGGTGCGAGCAACGGAGACGACACCACATTGCTATGGATGGCCGTGACTCGGCAGATGATCGCCGCCAGTCGCGCGATCGCAGAAGCGATGGCAGCGCAAGGACATCTGCGGCAAGCGCGGCGGATCCGTGCAGCCAGTGCGGCCGTCGATCGCCGGTTCGCTGACCGCGCGCCGTCCCCGGCGGCGAACCGGACGAGGCCGGCCGCTCGGCGGCAGGTGTCGGCAGGCCCGCCGATCGAGCGGCCTCGTCCGACACCACGGTCGAACGAGGGACGTCGAGGGTTCGAGCGATAGAGACGACCGCAACATACGAACACGACCCTGTGATCACGTGGCGATCACAGGGTCGTGTTCGGGTGATAAGGCCGGCAGTTACACCGCTACCGGGCGAGATGGCGTCTCGCCGACCGGTGGTGCCGCAGACTGCGCGCCACTCTCGAGTTTGGGCTCGGTGCGCTTGGTTCTGCGCGGGGCGCGCTTACGGCCGGCCAATGGTTCCACCATGAGTTCGTCGAGTCGCGCCTTGGGCGCTCCGCTCTTACGTGCGGCCTTGACCAATGCTGTCAACTGGTCGACCCGCTCCCTATCCGCGGATAGGAACTCCTCGCGGGCGGCGAGGATCTCGCGCGAGAGAGCCATCGCTGGCACCAGCGCCTCGCGCCGACGACGTTGGCGCTCCGCTAGCTCGGCGGCTTCCTTCGCGTCCTCGGCTTCCAGCTCGGCCACGACGTCTGCTGCTATGTCTGTCATGTTGTCCTACCTTCTATGAGATTGCTCGGGTGGCTGACCGTCCAAGGAACCACCGCATGTATCAATCTACGGATTCGTGGGTGTCAACGGCCGGAATGTCCGCGTTCGCGATCGGCACCGCGCCCGGCGGGAGGCTTGGCCTTCGGCGCCTGCTTGGCCGCGGTGACCGCGGCCCGGCGAGGGTTGGTCGGATGGTCCTTGGCGGCCAACGTCGCCGCAGTGGCCGCGCCTGTGCCAGTCGTACCCGCGGCGACCTGACCGCTGCGGGACACGTTGTCGGCCGCTGCATAGCCGTCATCGGCGTGTGCGCTCAGAGTCTCGGCTTCACGATCGGCGGCCTGGGCGCGCCCCATCAGAGAGGTCACCTCGGCGGCATCGCGGTCGATGGCGGGATCGTTCTCGCCGAGAAAGGACTCTCGGTTCTCGCGCAAAGCTTCACCTGCGGCCTCGGGCGACTCGGACAGCAGCGCGTCTGCGTCGATCCCGTACTCGCGAATGCGTTCCATCAGGTTGTCGCGCAGCCGGGCGGCAGTCGCCGAACCGTCGCCGTCGCGGTCTGCCGCACGCAGCAGATCGAGCACATCGGCCGGTGCCGCCCGATCAGCCCACTGCCGATCATGTTCGCGGTCGCCAATTCTCGAAACATCCAGCCCGTATCGGGCCTTCACCTGTGCGTCGAGTTCGGAATCACTGAGGCCACCGATCGGGCTGGGTGCCGAACCAAGCTCCGGCTCAGTGTGCCGAGCGACGCTGGACAGTGCTGGATCGTCCTGCGCTGCCTCTTGCCGCATCTGCTCTTCGGCGCTTTGGCGCAGGCGCCGCATAAGGGCTTCGATCAGTGAGGCACCGTGGCCGAGTAACTTAGCTGCGGTCCGCTCCAGAACCTGCTCGAGTTCGTCGTGGTCTTGCAC